>JAQGKM010000050.1 GCA_028290125.1 Hyphomicrobiales bacterium
CGAATGGGCGCTCCCTTGGCGTAAGCGCCCAGCGCCCCGAGAAGGCCAGTGGCGACGCCAAGATCGGAGCTTCCGGCGATGACGGCCTGTTGCGTCTCCCCGCTGCCAGCCGTGTAGAAAATTTCGAGTTCGAGACCGTGCTTCTTGAAGATGCCGGCCTTCTGACCGGCTTCAGAGACGCCGGACTCACCGAGCCCCTGCCCGCCAATCGCCAGTTTCAACTTGTCGAGTTTCTGGGCTGACGCCTGTGGCGCGCCCGACAACGTCGTGGCGACAAGGGCGGTAAAGAAAAGGATGGTCTTCATGCGGGGCGCCTCGCTTAAGTGGTGTTCGACGCAGACCGGGCGCCAAGCGGCGCAAAGCGGAAGCTCTCGCCGTGACGATCGACATGCCCGATCCCGGGAGCGCTGACGTGCGCGCCAGCGACCGCGAGCCGCTCTCTTGCGATCCGGTCCAGCATGGAAAGCCGGGACTCGCGCGCCTGGTCGGGATCGAGATCGTATTTCACCGCGACGGTCGGATGCTCGATCTGGATCGTCGAAAAATGCACGAGGTCTCCCCAGGCGACGAGCGCCTCCGCGCCGGTCTCGATCATCCAGCACGCATGGCCCGGCGAATGGCCGGGCGCCAGAACCGGCGCGCAGCCGAGAAACGACTCGCCGTCACGCATGGTCTTGATGCGCGACAGGTAGGGCGCGAGATTGATGCGGTTGCGGGCGCGCATGCGCAAGACACTGTCGGGCTCGGAGCCGTCGTTCTCGCGCATCCAGAAAGCATGCTCTGTTTCATGAACGAGGATCTCGGCGTTCGGGTAGACGGCTTTCCCTTCGCCATCCACCAGGCCGTTCGCGTGATCGGGATGCAGATGCGTGATGATGATGTGGGTGATCGCCGCCGGGTCGACGCCTGCTTCGCGCAGGTTCGCGGGAAGTCGGCCAAGCGTCGGCTGCATCGTGTCGCCCGCACCGGCGTCGATCAGCATGCGGGCCTCATCGCGTCGAAAGACGAAATTGTTCACCGGAATGCGCAGCGCGCCATCCGGCTCCGCGCCGGAGATCCGCATGGTGTCCTCGCGCTCGAGGCCGAGGACGAAGTCGATCGAGCTTTTCAGGATCCCGTCGCTGACGCAGAGGATATCGAGATCGCCAATCGTGATGTGGGTCGGCATCGCGGACATACTCCTCAAAAGCCTTCACGGGCGAGCTTGATCATGCAGCCGCCGGAGATCAGGACCGCGATCGATAGAACCGCGAACGCGCCCGTGAAACCGCCGGTCGCCTGCACGATGTAGCCGATCATCGCGGGCGACAGCGCGCCGACGAGTTGTGTCACGAAGGCGCGCACGCCCTGTGTCTTGCCCATGTCGGCGGCGCCGACCACGCTGTGCATCAGCATCTCGGCGCAAGAAATGCCGACTTGCTGCGCGCAAAGAGCGCAGATCATCAGGACGACGCTCAGCGCTGGCGTCGGCGCGAGCGCCGCTCCCATCAGCAGGACGCCCGCCAGCACCCAGCCCCATCCGGCGAACGGAGCACGGCGGAACACCTTGTCGGACGCGTAGCCGACGAGAAGAATGGTGGCGACGGCGAAACCGAAAATGACGAACGTGAGATAGCCTGCCGTGCTGAACGAGAAGTGGCGTTCCGTGCGCAGATAGGTCGGCAGCCAGATCGACCAGCCCCAGAAGAAGATCGCGTTGCTGGCGATCGCCACCGTGGTCAGCCAGAAGCGATAATTCGTCCATGCGCTGGGGGCGTCCTTGATGGCGCGGCCCGGCGCGTCCTGATTGTTCTCGAGCGCGCCGCGCGTGATCAGCTCGGCTTCCGCCGCATTGACCGAGCGATGCTGCTCCGGCCTGTCCTTCACGAGAAAGAAGATCATGGGCAACGGCAGGATGAGCGCGAGCACGCCCATCGCGTGGAACTGCCAGCGCCAGCCGACGACGATGATCAGGCCCGTGACGACGAGTCCGACAAGCATCGGTCCGATCATCGTGCCGATCCACCAGAACGATGTCGCGCGCCCGCGCTCCTTCAGCGGAAACCAGTTCGCGACGAGCGCCAGTGTGAGCGGATACAGAGCGGCCTCGCCGGCGCCGAGAACGATGCGCGACAGAAGCAGTTGATCGTAATTGTGCGCAACGCCGGACCAGAAACATGTCAGCGCCCAGATGGCGAGGCTCATCACGCAGGTGATCCGCGCGCCGTAGCGCTGGACCACCCAGCCCCACAAGGGCGCGCACAGTCCGTAGGCGAGGAAGAGGCCGCTGGAGAGCCAGCCGAGCTTCGCCTGCTGGCCGGTCAATCCGAGCTCTGTGAGGAAAGTTGGATCGTTCATCACGATCGCCATGTTGCTCTTGTCGAACATGGAGACGATCCAGACGACGAGCAACGAGGGAGCGATGTGGCTCCAACGAATGTTCGTCGTCGACATGGACAGCTGCGCAGCTGAAGCCGTATTGCCGAGACTCATAACTCCCCCCTTTGTTTTTCTTATTGCGGAGCGCTCTGCGGAGCTCGCGGCGCTATTCGTACAAACTATCGCACAGGTGTCAAACGCAGATCCTTGCGTTCGCACGCCAACGTCTGGCATACGGAAATCAACGCCACCACGTCGCAGCCCTGCTGCACGGAAGATGGACGAAGAGGGAGGACGGCGATGGCCACGCAGAACTTCGATTACATCATCGTCGGCGCAGGGTCCGCAGGCTGCGTTCTCGCAAACCGACTCTCGGAAGATCCGGGCATCAAGGTTCTCCTGCTCGAGGCTGGTGGACGCGACATCAATCCGCTGATCTCGATTCCGCTCGGCATGGGAAAGCTGCACCAGCACCAGATGCACGATTGGGGTTACGAGACCGAAGCCGAGCCGAACCTCGACGCACGCAGTCTCGAGGCGATGCGCGGCAAGGTGCTGGGTGGCTGCTCTTCGATCAACGTCATGGCCTACACGCGCGGCAATCGGGGAGATTACGACCGTTGGGCGCGCGACGGCGCAACGAATTGGTCCTACGCGGACGTGCTGCCATATTTTCGCAAGGGCGAAACATGGGAGGGTGGCGAGAGCGAGTTCCGCGGCGGATCGGGTCCGATCGGCACGCAATATGCGCGCACGAAAGATCCGCTTTTCACCGCGTGGACGGAAGCCGGCAGACAGGCCGGTTATCCGATCGCGGGCGATTACAATGCAGAGAGCCAGGAGGGTTTCGGCAAGGGTCAATATACGATCCGGGACGGGCGACGCTCATCCTCCGCGCGCGCCTATCTTCGTCCGGCCCTGCGCCGCAGCAATCTCGCGGTGGTGACACGCGCGCACGCGCGTCGCGTGGTGATTGAAAACAATCGCGCCGTCGGCGTCGAATACGAGCGTCGCGGCGAAACGCACACGGCGCGGGCCGAGCGCGAAGTCATTCTTTCGGGCGGCACGTTCAACACGCCCCAGCTTCTCATGCTGTCGGGCATCGGACCTGCCGATCACCTCAGGGATGTCGGCATCGCGCCGCTTGTGGATCTGCCGGTCGGCCGGAATCTTCAGGATCATCTCGGCATCTGGATCAGCTATGCGCGCCGACAACCCGGCTCGTTCCACGCTGAAATGCGCTTCGACCGCATGGCTGCAAGCATGCTGCGCGCCTACGCCTTCGGCACCGGCCCGGGCACGGTCGTACCCGGCGGCCTGCACGCCTTCATCAAGACCCGTGGCGATCTCGACGTCCCGGACATCGAGTTCATGTTCCATACGGTGCCGCCCCAAACCGCCTTGTGGTTCCCGGGCGTGAGGCCGGCTTATGCGGATGGTTACGCCATCAGGCCGACGCTGCTGCATCCGAAAAGCCGCGGGCACGTGCAGCTTCGTTCTGCGGATCCCCGCGCGTCGATGCGGATCTCCTACGGCTTCTTCTCGGATCCCGACGATCTGCCGGCGCTGCGCGAAGGCTTCAAGCGCGCCCGTGCGGTCGGCGAACAGGCGGCGCTCGACGACTATCGCCGGGCTGAAGTCAATCCAGGTGAAAAGGCTCGCACCGATGACGAGATCGACGCCTACATCCGGAGAACCGCGCTGACGGCGCACCATCCGGCCGGAACCTGCAAGATGGGGACCGACGAGGCCTCGGTATGCGATCCGCAATTGCGCGTGCGCGGTATCGAAGCCTTGCGCGTCTGCGACGCGTCCGTGATGCCGGACCTCGTCTCCGCCCACATCAATGCCTGCGTCCTGATGATCGGAGAGAAGGGCGCCGATCTGATCCGTGGCCGCAACGAGCCCGGCCACGCGGCTGCTGCAAAATTCGAGCACGCATAAGCGCGCCGCCCTCTTCAAGTCCACGATCGGAAAAGACACATGCTCCGCTGCTTCAGCGCCATTCTCGCCTTCGCCGCCCTTGTTCCGTTTGCACATGCGCAGGAGAACGCCGCCTCCTATCCGTCGCGCGGCATTCGCCTGATCGTTCCCCTGCCGGCCGGAGGCGGCGTCGATACGGTTGCGCGCATCCTCGCCGAGCGGCTTCAGCAGAAATGGTCGCAGCCGGTCGTTGTCGAAAACCGGCCCGGCGCCGGAGGCAACATCGGCGCGGAGTTCGTCTCCCGCGCGGCGCCGGATGGCTATACTCTGCTGGTCACCGCGCCTGGGCCGCTCGTCGTCAATTCGGTGCTCTACAAGAGCCTGCGTTACGATCCGGGCAAGTTCGAGCCGGTGACGATCATCTCCAACAGCCCGAACGTACTCGCCGTGCCTCCCTCCTCACCGTTCAAGACCGCGCGGGAGTTGCTCGATTATGCGAAAAGCAATCCCGGCAAACTGAATTACGCCTCGCAAGGAATCGGCAGCACCTCCCACCTGACCACGTCGTGGCTGCAACAGGTGCTGAAAAGCGAACTCGTGCACGTGCCCTACGGCGGGACTGCTCCCGCTCTCAACGATCTCGCGGCCGGGCATGTCGACCTGATGATTGCGGACCTGGGCTCTGTGCTTCCGCTCGCAGAAGGCGGCAACCTGCGCATTCTGGCTGCGACGACCGCCAAGCCGGTCGCGAGCATTCCGAACGTCCCGACCCTGCTTTCGCTCGGCCTTGAAGACTTCATTTCGGAGACCTGGTTTGCGATCGCGGCCCCGGAAAAAACACCGGCCGACGTCGCTCAAAGGATGTCCGCCGCCGTTCGCGAGGTCGTCACGTCGCCTGACGTCAGGGCTCGCATGGATGCGATGAGTGTTTCTCCGCTCGGTTCGTCCCCTGCGGACATGACGAAAATCGTGCGGGACGAAAGCACGCGTTGGCAGAAGGTGGCGCGCGACGGCAATGTGAAGATCGACTGACGCGCAGCCAGTCTACGCCCGACCGATGTAGCGGGCGAGAAACGCTGCGCTTCGCGACATGGCGTCCATTTGCGCCTCGCCGCGAAAGCCGTGCCCTTCTCCTGCATAGATCTTGAATTCCGTGGGCGTGTTGCGCGCGGCCAGCAAAGCCCGGATCTCGTAGGCATTCGTCACCGGCACGATCCTGTCCGAATCGCCATGGAGGATGAGCGTCGGCGCAACTCGTTGCGCTGCGCGAAGCTGGTCTGGAAGATAGCCGAAGTAATTCACGACCGCCTTCAATCGAGGCTCGCTGGCCGAGAGTGCAAGCGCGAGCGCACCGCCGAGAGAGGCGCCGACGACGGCAATCCGGCTTCCATCGACGCCCGGAGATCCTGCGACGAGGTCGACGGTTTCGCGAAGGGCGTTCAGCCAGATCGGAAATTTTCTCCCGAGCTCATAATAGAATGCATATCGGTCTCCCGTCCGCTCGAAGTAGTGGGGCAGGAAGACGGAATAGCCTTGCTTCGCCAACGCAAGAGCCGGCTGCTCGTAGCGGGCACGGGAGGTCAGGCCGTCGGAGCCGTGCAGGAGCAGGACAGCAGGGCCGCGCGAATTTCGATTACCGCCAAATCTCTCGATCGTGATCTGGCGTTCGTCGGCAAGGCCGGGGCGCGTCGACGCCATGAGCGCCTGCGGCGTGAGGACGCCTGACATCACGGACGAAACAAAGCGGCGCCTATCCATACCTTGACCTCTCGCATGTTCGACGGGCAGACGTGCGTGCTGCAGGCGCACGGTCGACGGAGCACTTCGCTGCTTGATGAACGGCGCCCGGGCGTAGCCACCGCAAGCCGCGAGTCCGGCATTGTCTGTTCGACTGGGCGGCAAGCGAGTACGCCGCAAAGGGTTCCGGACGCCTCATCGACGTCGCGCGGGTGACGCGAAAGGAGAAGCAACCTAGTGGACGCCCCACGCATTCAAACCGCAGCATCAGAAAAGGAAAACAAATGCAGCTGCCAAATGGACTAGTCGTTGCGGTCGTGGATGGAGAGATATTGCATCTCTACGCCAATTCCGGCGACGAACGTGCTCCGAAGCTCGTTGCATTCGAGCATGGCAAGATGGAGGGTGGCGCCGGCTCGGCCGGGACTGGCCACCAGTCAAGCTCGTCCAATCCTGACGAGAGCCGCAAGGAAGAGGGCAATTTCGCCGCGTCCGTCGCTGCAACTCTGAACAAGCAGGTTCTCGACGGCCAGATCGAACATCTGTTCATCATCGCGACCCCGAAGACCCTGGGTGAACTCCGGAAGCACTACCACAAGGTGCTGGAGCAGAAACTGATAGGCGAACTCGCGAAGGACCTCACCGGGCATTCCATCACGGACATCGAAGCGGCGCTCGCCAAGGCCACGTAGGGCGTCTGTCGGATTCAAGGCGAGATGCGATTGCGTCTGCTTCGACGCAATCGCACGCACCGATGTCACGAGCTTCTGAACCGCCCGCGATCGCTTTCAAGAATTGGGGCGCGCGCGAAGACTCTTCATCTTCATGCGCGCAAGCCTGCCGCGACGAACCAGACCGCTCATTGTGCGGAGAAACATGTATCGCGGATAAGTGACCGGCTGCATGCGCACCAGTTCGAGATGAGCGACGGTCTCTGCCTGAGCCGATACTCGCGCGATCAAGTCATCCACGTTCCAGTTCGGTCGAAGCGGCGTGACGAGGTGCCACGCAAGGCTATCGGATGGCATGGCAGTTCGTTTCGGTACGATCACGCCTCTGGGGTAGAGCGGCTTGAGCCTGCTCGCGAGCACAGCCCACAGGGTTTGCTCTCTCCAGAGCACGGACTCCAACGTGCCCGATGCAAGGGCCGCTTCCATGAGATCGAGGTCGAGCGCGGCAGTTGGAAAGTCTATCAAGCCACTATTCAACCGTCCGGGCAGAGGGAAAAGACTGCGGGCTTCCAGTTTCCAGTAAAAAGAATACGAGCTTCGAATGTCTTGCATGAACAAGCATTCGTTGCCCTGCGTGGCGCCAAACAAACCGGCGTACTTGCGAAAGAAGATGATGTCGCTGTCACAAAAGCGCATACGACCGCTTTCCTCCAGCAGGGAACAGTCCAGGATCTTCTTCGCGAGAACTTCACGCGCCCGGAATTCACGCAAGAGCGGGTAATGGCTCAAACAGGGCATCACGACGTCATCAGCCTCGGCGGTGTCGACGAACGTCACGCTGGGCGACAGATCCTTTCTCAGCTGGTCCTTCTGTTCTTCGCCCAGCGATCCGTCGTTGTGAATGACAAGCCGCACGGGTGTTACGGACCTGTTCAATACGGTCCGCAGGCATTTGATCGAAAATGCGAGACCAGCAGCACCGAGCAGCGTGCGGACGACCATGGGCGGTGAAGCTGATTGGTCGGTGTCCATATCAATTCCTTCCAATGCGCCCGGAGCCAAACGACCTGCAATCGCCTGTCGTAACTGTAGCGTCGTAATATCAGCTGGAATGAATAATCATTGTGTCGCTTATGTTGCGCGCGACAAAGTGTTCGCTCTTGGCGCAAACGCCGGAGGCGGAAGATTTCCAGCCGTCTGCCTGCTTGAAAGCCAGACGATGACTTTCCGCCCGGAAATGGGATGTGCAGAAACGCCGGTTCGGTGACCCGCAAGCAAACTCGCCGAAGGCTGCCCCCGAAGAAATCTTAGCGCAACGCCTACGTGTTCTTACGTGAGACGATCGCTGGCGGAGGGGGCGGGATTCGAACCCGCGATACGGTTTCCCGCATACACACTTTCCAGGCGTGCGCCTTCAGCCACTCGGCCACCCCTCCGTCGCGCGTGCTTTGCGGCGCACGCGAGGCCATCTCCTGCATCGCCGGCTGAAGCGAGTCAGGCCTGCGGCGGCGTGAGCCGGACCGCAGGAGCGCGCACTATAGTCAGGACGGGTCGCGGCGCAACCCGGCAAACGGAATTCATTCGGCTTTTCTCGTCACCGCCGGATCGGCGCCGCACGTTCGGGAACCGGCGCCCCAAGCACACGTTCAAGAGCGTCAACACGGACCCCGGAGGAAACCATGAAAGCCGCCCCGCTCGCCTTGGCTTGCGCATTGCTCGGCGCGACCGCCCTGGCCTCGGCCAGTTTCGCCCAGACGCCCCCGGGCGCCGCCCAGACGCCTTCCGCCCAGTCTCCCGCGGAGGCCAGCCCTTCCACCTCGTCGCCCGACGCCGCCGCGCGTACCGGCACGCCCGAACAGCGCGACTGGCGCGACCAGATGGGCCGTGACGGCGGCTGGAGCCGCTCGCGCGACACCTACGAGTCCCGCGACTCGTCGCGCGGCATGCGCCAGTCCTACGCGGACGACGACGATGATGACGACGATGACATGCCGCCGGCGCGCGGCTATGGCGGCGGCCGTGACGAGCGCGGTCCGCAGCAGGCCGATCGCGGCGGCGACGAGGGCCAGGGCCACGGCCCGCACGGGATGAAGAAGATGGATCCCGAGATGATGCGCATGCACATGCGCCTCATGGGCGGAAACCAGCGCGGCGCGCATCTCAAGCTGAAACGCGGCGACGCTGGCCTCGACGTCCATTGCCCGGGCAACGAAAACATCGCGGCCTGCGTCGAGGCTGTCGGCAAGCTGATGGACAGATTGCAGGCGATGCCGCAGACTCCGCGCTGAATCGCATAAAGACCGGGCGGCCCTCGCGCCGCCCGGATTTACAGGACTTTTGATGATCCGCTTTCTGTTGCGCGCGGCCGCGCTTCTGCTCCTCGCCGCAGCCTTTGTCGCGCTGGTGCTCGATGGCGCTCGCAGCATCGCCGCCAGCGGCCTCTCCCTGCTTGACATCGGCGCCCTGGCGCAGGCGATCGCTCCCCAGAAACTCGCGCAGCTTCAACCCGCCGCCGAGCGCCTGTCGCCCGCTTTGTGGGATCCCGTGCTGGTGACGGCGCTGAAGGGGCCGGCCTTCCTCTATCTCGCGCTGCTCGGCGCACTGCTGCTGCGGCTGACCCGCCCGGCGGCTCCCAAGATCGGCTATTCCAGCCGGCCCTGACGGCCCCTCGAAAAAGCGACCGCGGCGTCCTATCTTGGAGAAAGAGATTTCACAGAGGATCGGCCATGTTCGCATTCCTGAAGCGCACGTCACTTCCTGGCCCCGGCGAGGCCCTGCCCGGCCGGTCGGCGCCCGTGCCGACCGCCGACAAGCATTACATCACCGGACGCCCGTTGCAGGGTCCCTACCCCGAAGGCTGCGAGACCGTGCTGTTCGGCATGGGCTGCTTCTGGGGCGCCGAGCGCAAGTTCTGGGAGCTGGGCCGCGAGAAGGTCTGGGTGACGGCGGTCGGCTATGCCGGCGGATCGACGCCGAACCCGACCTACGAGGAGGTCTGCTCCGGCATGACCGGACATAACGAAGTCGTGCTCGTCGTCTTCGATCCCAAGGTCACGCCCTTTGCCGAACTGCTGAAGACGTTCTGGGAAAATCATGACCCGACGCAGGGCATGCGCCAGGGCAATGACGCGGGCACGCAATATCGCTCGGGCATCTACGTTTCGACGCCGGAGCAGCGCGCTGCGGCCGAAGACGCGAAAAAGCTTTACGGACCGGCCCTGAAGGCGAAGGGCTATGGCGACATCACGACGGAAATCGTCGATGCGCCGTGTTTCTATTTCGCCGAGGCCTATCACCAGCAATATCTCGCGAAAAATCCGCGAGGCTATTGCGGACTCGGCGGCACCGGCGTCGCCTGCCAGATCGGCACGGGCGTTGCGGCCTCCTGAGCTGTTGATCCGCGCGGCAGCTTCATGCGATCAAGGGCGGGCGTCACACGGGGCCCGTCCATGATTGAGCGTTATCTCGAGAAATTCCTGTTCGCCAGCCGCTGGCTGCTCGCGCCGTTCTATGTCGCGCTTGTCGTCAGCCTTGCGGGCCTGCTCATCAAGGCGATGCAGGAGCTTTTCCACTTCATGACGACGGCCGTCGTGGGGTCGGAATCCGACGTCATTCTCGGCGTCCTGTCGCTGATCGACCTGTCGCTCACCGGCTCGCTGATCGTCATCGTGATCTTTTCGGGCTACGAGAATTTCGTCTCGAAAATCGATGAAAGCGCGCATCGCGACTGGCCCGAATGGATGGGCAAGATCGATTTCACGGGCCTGAAACTGAAGCTGCTGTCATCGATCGTCGCCATTTCGGCGATCCAGCTGCTGAAGAGCTTCATGAACGTGCGCAACGTGAGCGACCGCGATCTCATGTGGCTCGTCATCATCCATGTCGTCTTCGTCTCGTCCGGCATCCTGCTCGCGCTGACCGACAAGATCAGCGGCGAGAGCCACGCCAACAAGGACGGCGGCGGCCACTAGCGCGCATCCAGCACCGCGCGGCATTCGTTGGGCATCTGCGCCATGGTGACGGGCTTGGGCTTCTTGCCGGGCGGCGTTGGCTTGGGGTGCAGCGCCTCGTCGGTGAACCACCAGGCGAGCGAGCTGTCGCAGCCCTCGCCGGTCGGCGGCGGCTCCTGCGGGCGACACGTCGCCTCGCCGGCCGGGCACTTCAGCCGGATGTGGAAATGATAGTTATGCCCGTAGAACGGGCGGATCTTTGACAGCCAGCTGCGGTCGCCGCTGGCGTCCCGGCAGATCGCCTTCTTGATCGCCGGATTGACGAAGATGCGCTCGACCTGCTTCTGGCCGGCGGCGAGTTTCAGCAACGCCATATGGGCTTGCGTCCATTTCGCAGGATCGACGTCCATCCAGTCGTCGCGCACGACATTGGTGGCTGACGTTTCCTCGCGCTCGGCGCGCGTCAGCGTGCGGGCGGGCATGGGCGACAACCAGACATCGGCGTCGAGGCCGATTTGGTGCGAAGCGTGTCCGGTGATCATCGGCCCGCCGCGCGGCTGCGCCATGTCGCCAACGAGAAGGCCGGGCCACACGTTCTTCGCCCTGGCCTCGCGCGCGAGGCGCTCCAGGAAGCCGACGAGTTCGGGATGTCCCCAATTGCGGTTGCGCGAGAGCCGCATCACCTGCCAGGCGTCGCCATCGGTGGGCAGCGCCTGCGCGCCGGCGATGCAGCCGCGCGAATAGAAACCGATGGTGCGGGTGGCGAGCGCGGCGGGCTTCGGCCGGCGTCCGAACAATTCCTTGGCCGGAACCGAAGGATCATCCGGATTGGCGATCGGCGGCAGCGGCTTGGGATCGAGCGTGCCGCGATCCTGCGCCAGCGCGGGCGCGGCAAGCGCGACGCCGGCGACAAGGAAGATCCGTGCAGACATGCGCATCGCTGGTTTACCTCTCTCAGCCGTCATGGCGAGCGGAGCGAAGCAATCCAGAAGCCCCACGGGGGGCTCAAGATGGATTGCCGCGTCGCTGCGCACCACGCAATGACGACCCGGAGAATAGCGCGTCAATCGTTGAAGACCACCGTCTTCGAGCCGTTCAGGATGACGCGGTCTTCCAGGTGGTGGCGCACGGCGCGCGCCAGCACGCGTCGCTCGATGTCGCGGCCCTTGCGGACGAGGTCTTCCGGCAGGTCGCGGTGGCTGATGCGCTCGACGTCCTGCTCGATGATCGGACCTTCATCGAGATCGGCGGTGACGTAATGCGCTGTCGCGCCGATCAGCTTCACGCCGCGCGTATGCGCCTGCTTGTAGGGATTGGCGCCCTTGAAGCCCGGCAGAAACGAGTGATGGATGTTGATGCAACGTCCCGACAGCTTGGCCGAAAGGCCTTCCGACAGGATCTGCATGTAGCGCGCCAGCACGACGAGATCGGTGCGCGTCTCGCGGATCAGGTTCCAGACCTGCGTCTCCTGCTCGAGCTTGGTCTCGCGGCTCACCGGCAGGTGGTGAAAATCCATGCCGCTGAAATCGAGATGCTCGTAGGTTTCGCGCGCATGGTTCGAGACGATGCCGGTGATCTCCATCGGCAGTTCGCCGATCCGCCAGCGGTAGAGCAGGTCGGCGAGGCAATGGTCGAATTTCGACGCCAGGATCATCACGCGCTTCTTAAGCGCCACGGGCCGCATGATCCAGCTCATCGCGAACTTGTCGCCCAGCTCCGAGAAGCCCGCATGGACCTTCGCGAAGATGTCGTCGTCCACGCCGTTGAAGACCACGCGCATGAAGAACACGTTCGATTGCGTGTCGTCATACTGCTGCGCGTCGAGGATGTTGCAGCCATGCCCGAACAGATACATCGAGACGCCGGCGACGATGCCGGGCTTGTTGGGGCAGGAGAGCGTCAGAACATACTGGGCGGTGGCGCTGGGCATGAATCGCTTCGTCTTGAATCGAGGAACCAGACCCCCGTTTGCGGGGCTTCGTGGTATAGGGCGCGCCGCGCCAGACCTCAACCGCGCCTTGACGCACACCCCTGACCGGACCTAAATTGTTCGTAATTCGCCCATTTGTTCTCTATACGAACACAGAGGATGAGCCATGACTGAAGCCTTTCTTGTCGGCGGCGTGCGGACGCCCATCGGCCGCTACGCCGGTTCGCTCTCCTCGGTTCGTCCCGACGACATGCTCGCCCATGCAATCCGCCAGCTCGTCGCGAAATACCCGTCCGTGCCCGTCGACAGGATCGACGAAATCTTCGCCGGCTGCGCCAACCAGGCGGGCGAGGACAACCGCAACGTGGCGCGTATGGCGGGCCTGCTCGCCGGCCTGCCGCTCGAAGTGCCGGGCACCACCATCAATCGCCTCTGCGGCTCGGGCATGGACGCCGTCGGCACCGCCGCGCGCGCCATCAAGTCGGGCGAATGCGACCTCGTGATCGCCGGCGGGGTGGAGAGCATGTCGCGCGCGCCCTTCGTCATGAACAAGTCGACGGAGGCCTTTTCGCGCGCTGCGGAAGTGCATGACACGACGATCGGCTGGCGCTTCGTCAACCCGCTGATGAAGGCGCAATACGGCGTCGATTCCATGCCCGATACCGCAGAAAACCTCGCCGAGGAAAAGCAGATCTCGCGCGCCGACCAGGACGCCTTCGCGTTCCGCTCGCAGCAGCGCGCCTCGCGCGCCGTCGCCAACGGCCGCTTCGCCCGCGAGATCGCGCCCTACGAGATCAAGGATCGCAAGGGCAACATCACGCGCGTCGAGCGCGACGAGCATCCCAGAGAAACCACGCTCGAAAAACTCGCGGCGCTCGGCACTCCGTTCCGCAAGGGCGGCTCGATCACCGCCGGCAATGCGTCGGGCGTCAACGACGGCGCCGCCGCACTGCTGATCTGCTCGGCCGCCGCGCTCGAAAAATACGGCCTGACGCCGCTCGCCAGGATCAACGGCCTCGCGACCGCCGGTTGCCCGCCGCGCATCATGGGCTGGGGCCCGGTGCCGGCGACGCAGAAGCTGATGGAGCGGCTCGGCCTGAAGATCACGGACTTCGACGTCTGCGAATTCAACGAAGCCTTCGCCGCGCAGGCGCTCGCCTGCACCCGTGCGCTGGGTCTTCCCGACGACGCCGAACACGTGAACCCGAACGGCGGCGCCATCGCGCTCGGCCATCCGCTCGGCATGTCGGGCGCGCGCATCGCGCTCACCGCCGCCATCGAGATGAACGACCGCAACGCGAAGCGCGCGCTGGCCACCATGTGCATCGGCGTCGGCCAGGGCATCGCGGTGTCGCTGGAGGCGGTGCGCTGAGTCGTCATTTATTTTGTGAAAGTTCACAAATGCGCTGATCGAAACTTCCTCCCCCTTGCGGGGAGGACGACTCGGGCGAAAGCCCGAGCGAGGTGGGGGTCGTGAGGCGTTCATAATTCAAAAAGCATCCGTGTTCCGGTCACTTACGGGCGTTGCGCGACCCCCACCCCTAACCCCTCCCCGCAAGGGGGAGGGGAATCGCATGCGGCGTTGATTGCGAGGAGCGGTCATGATCGATTTGCAGAAGGTCGACTGGAGCGCTCTTCCGGAGCCTGAAGATGACGGAGCCGCCGCCCACCTCGTCGGGTTGCGCCTGCCGCCCGTTCGTCTGACAGGCACGGACGGACATGAGGTCGATCTCTCCTGTTTGCCCGGTCTTTCAGTCCTCTACTTTTATCCAATGACCGGCCGTCCGGATCAGCCGCTTCCGAACACTTGGGACATGGTCCCCGGCGCGCGCGGCTGCACGCCGCAATCCTGTGCGTTTCGCGACCATGCCGCAGAGCTCCGGGCGCTTGGCGCAACCGCACTGTTCGGCGTTTCGACACAGCCGACCGCCTACCAAGCGGAAGCGGCGGCACGGCTGCATCTTCCTTTTCCGCTTTTGTCAGACGACGATGGCGCCCTGACACGGGCGCTTGCGCTTCCGACATTTGAGGTCGATGGCGCGACGCTGCTAAAGCGACTGACGATGATTGCCCGCGACGGCAAGATCGTGAAAGTCTTCTATCCGGTTTTTCCGCCGGACCAGAATGCTCTCGATGTTATCGACTGGCTGAAAGTGGAGGAAACCGCGCCTTGAAACTCGCCCTCATCCAGATGAACACGAGCGACGACAAGGCCGCCAATCTGGCGCAGGCGGAGGCGCTCATCCTGCGCGCGGTTCGTGACGAGCGGCCCGACTGGATCAGCCTGCCCGAGGTCTTCTCCTTCATGGGCGGCGCGCGCGCCGACAAGGTCGCGGCGGCTGAGGCCTTTCCGGACGGCGCCGCCTATCAACTGATGCGCGATCTCGCGCGACGCCATGGCGTGTTCATCCATGCGGGCTCGATGCTCGAGCGTATCCCCGGCGAGGATCGGCTCGGCAACACGACGATCGCCTTCAACCGCGCGGGCGAGGAAGTGGCGCGCTATCGCAAGATCCACATGTTCGACGTGACGACGCCCGACGGCCAGGAGTACCGCGAGAGCGCCACGATGAAACCGGGCGAGGACGTCGTCACCTACGATTGCGAGGGCGTCACCATCGGCTGCGCCATCTGCTACGACCTGCGCTTTCCCGCGCTGTTTGCGGCGCTGGCCGCGCGCGGCGCGCAGGTGATCGCGCTGCCTTCGGCCTTCACGCTCGCCACCGGCAAGGACCATTGGGACGTGCTGTGCCGCGCGCGGGCCATCGAGACGCAGGTCTATTTCGCCGCCGCGGCCCAGACCGGACAATTCAGGCAGGGCAAGGAGCTGCGCGCCACCTATGGCCATTCCCTGATCGCCGATCCGTGGGGCCTCGTGGTCGCCAGGGCCTCCGACGGACCGGGCGTCACGAGCGCCCGCATCGACCTCGACCTCCTGAACCGCGTGCGCCAGCAGATCCCCGTCGCGCGCCACAAAGTTGCGATTACCTGAGCATCTCCTTCAGCCGCAGCAGGGCGATCTTTTCGATCTGCTCGAGCGCCGTGGCGAATTCCTGATCTTCCGAATGATGCAGGCGGGTCTCGAAAGCCTCGAGAATGTCGGCCTTGGTCTTGCCCTTCACCGCCAAAATGAACGGGAATCCGAAACGCGCCTTGTAGGCGTCGTTCAACTCGGTGAAGCGCTTGCGCTCGGCGTCGGTCAGCATGTCGAGGCCGGCGGAAGATTGCTCCTTCGTCGAATCCTGCGTCAGGCGCCCGGCGGCGTGCAACTTGCCGGCGAGATCGGGGTGGGCATTGATCAGCGCCAGCTGCTGGTTTTTCGGGGCGGCCCGCATGATCGCCGCCATGTCGGCGTGCAGCCCTTCGGCCGAGTCGCTCTCGGGGCCCAGCCCCTTGTCGTAGGCGCCCTCCGCCACCCAGGCGGAATGTTCGAAAATGCCGCCGAAGCGGGCGATGAAATCGTCGCGGGAGAGGGTTCTCACGATCACGGGCGGGCGCTCCACTCATCATCCATTGGGTGCGATCCAATTGCACAGCCGCTGCTTCGCGTCTAAGCAATTTGCGAAGAAAGCCGGTTTGCCCGGCGCCGAGGTTCACCCTAGCATGCCAAGGTCGCGGGCCGCGGCCAAGGAGCTCCGATGTCGAATTCCCCCGCAGGCGGGCGCCTGACCACGCATATTCTCGACACCGCGGCCGGCACGCCCGCCGCCGGCGTCGCCATTTCCCTGCACGCCATCGGGCCCGACGGCGCCGCCACGCTGGTTTCGCAGCACGTCACCAATGCGGATGGCCGCTGCGACGCGCCGATCCTGTCGGGCGAAACGATGAAACCGGGCGTCTACGAGCTGGTCTTCGAAATCGCCGCCTATTTCCGGCAGAATGGCGTGACGCTTGCAGAGCCTCCGTTTCTGGACCGCATTCCGATCCGCTTCGGCCTCGCCGACGCGAGCGCGCACTATCATGTGCCGCTGCTTGTTTCGCCTTATGGTTTCTCGACTTACAGGGGTAGCTAAGTGACACTCGCCATCGTCGCCAGCGAATGGGCCAATTTCCTCCTGCGCTGGACCCATGTGATCGCAGGCATCGCCTGGATCGGGTCGTCCTTCTATTTCGTCCATCTCGACCTGTCGCTGCGCAAGCATGACGGTCTGGCGCAGGGCGTCGGCGGCGAGGCGTGGCAGGTCCACGGCGGCGGCTTCTACAACATGGTGAAATACATTGTCGCGCCCCCGCATCTGCCCAAGGAGCTGACCTGGTTCAAATGGGAGGCCTACGCCACCTGGCTGTCGGGCTTCGCGCTGTTCATCTCGCTCTATTACACCAATGCCGAACTCTACCTGATCGACCGCACGGTGCTCGACATCTCGCCCATGACGGCGATCGCGATCAGCCTCGGCGGGCTCATCGCCGGCTGGGTCGTGTACGACCTCCTGTGCAAGTCACCGCTCGGCCGCAACGATCTTCTGCTCGGCATCGTCGGCTTCGTGCTGCTGGTCGCGGTGTCGTACGGCTACACGAAAGTGTTCTCGGGCCGCGGCGCCTACGTGCAGATCGGCGCGATGATCGGCACCATCATGGTCGCCAGCGTCGCGATGACGATCATCCCCAACCAGCGCAAGATCGTCGTCGACCTGCTGGCGGGCCGCACGCCCGACCCGGCGCTCGGCGCCGCCGGCAAGCAGCGCTCCGTCCACAACAATTATCTCACTTTGCCGGTCGTCTTCCTGATGATCTCGAACCATTACCCGCTGGCTTTCGCGAGCCGCTGGAACTGGGTGATCATCGGGCTCGTGGTGGTGATCGGCGTCACGGTTCGCCACTTCTACAATTCGCGCCACGCGCACAAGCCGACGCCGTGGTGGACATGGGGTGTGGCGGCCGCAGCCTTCATCGCCATCGTGGTGCTGTCGTCGCCCGCGACCTTCACGGGCAAGAGCGCCAGCGCTGCGCCGGCGCGGCAGGTGGCCTTCGCCGACGTGCAGGAGATTGTCATCTCGCGCTGCTCGATGTGCCATGCCGCCGAACCGGTGTGGGACGGCGTCGGCGTGCCGCCCAAGGGCGTGATGCTGGAGACGCCCGCGCAGATCCGCGAACACGCCAGCGCCATCTACGTGCAGGCGGCGATGACGCACGCCATGCCGCCGGGCGGCAATGTCACGGAGATCAGCGACGAGGATCGCGCGGTTCTCGCCGCCTGGTACGAATCCGGAGCCAAGACGCAGTGACGACAGGGCGCCGCATCGCCGTTCTTGGCGAGGCGCTGGTCGATGTGGTGCAGCAGGCGGGCGGCGCATCGCGCGCCTGCCCGGGCGGATCGGGCCTGAACACCGCCATGGCGCTGGCGCGCCTTGCAGCCCCAGTCTCGTTTTGCGGCGCGCTGTCGCGCGACGAAGACGGCGAAAGGCTCGCCGAAAGACTGGCGCGCGAAGCCGTCGATCTCGCCTGCGCGCTGCGCACCGACATGCCCTGCCCGCGCGTGATCGCCACGCCCGGCGCCGACGGCTCTCCATCTTACGCCTTCAACCTGCGCGGCAGCGCGCTCGAGGCGGCGCCCGGAGATTGGCGCCTGCCTGAGCATCTCCTGCATCTGCACGCGACCTCGTTCGCCTCCACGGCCGGCGCGCAGGGCGAGGCCGCGCTCGAAGCCTTGACGCGCGCGCGCGCCGTCGCATCGACCAGCTACGACCCGAACATCCGACTGGCCGTGCTGCCCGCACTGGCGCAGACGCATGCGTTGATCGCGGCCCGCGTCGCGCAGGCCGATATCCTCAAGGTCAGCGCGGAGGATCTCGCCACGCTCGGCGGCGGCGACGCCCCGCTGCGGGAATGGCGTGCGCTCGGGCCACGTCTCATCGTCGTGACGCGCGGCGGCGACGGCGCGACCGGCCTCTTCGCCAACGGGGAAGTGAGCGTCGAGGCGCCAGTCGTCACGGTCCGCGACACGATCGGCGCCGGCGACACGTTCATGGCCGCGCTGCTGGTCCAGATGCGCGGCGACATGGCTCTCGGGTCCGAGACAATCGCGTTTTCACCTGAGCAGGTTGCGCGCTGGCTCGCATTCGCGGCGCGCGCTGCGGCGCTTTGCTGCATGCGCGAGGGCTGCGATCCGCCGCGCATCAGCGAGCTCGACGCCTGACCTCGGGGGCGAAATGAGTTGCGCCCCCAGCGTGAACCGCCTAGAGAGGCGCGCCTGTCACACAAGGAAGACCCATGCGTCCCTCCCAACGCGCCGTCGATGAAATGCGCTCCGTTTCGCTCGAACGCGCCGTCGCGCGCTATGCGGAAGGGTCGTGCCTCGTGAAGTTCGGCGAGACGCATGTGCTGTGCACCGCGTCGCTCGAAGACAAGCCGCCGATGTGGCTGCGCGGACAGGGACGCGGCTGGGTGACGGCGGAATACGCCATGCTGCCGCGCGCCACCGCCTCGCGCACGCGCCGCGAGTCCACCTCCGTCAAGCAGACCGGACGCACGCAGGAAATCCAGCGTCAGATCGGCCGTTCGCTGCGCGCCGTCGTCGATCTGCAGGCGCTCGGCGAGCGCCAGATCACGGTCGATTGCGATGTGCTGCAGGCCGATGGCGGCACCCGCACGGCGGCGATCACCGGCGCCTGGGTGGCGCTGCACGATTGCCTCAAGTGGATGCGTTCGCGCTCGATCATCAAGGACATGCCGATTCGCGACCACGTTGCAGCGATTTCCTGCGGCGTCGCGCGCGGCACGCCCGTGCTCGATCTCGATTACGCGGAGGATTCCACCGCCGAAACGGACGCCAATTTCGTCATGACGGGATCGGGCGGACTCGTCGAAGTGCAGGCGACGGCGGAAGCCGCGATCTTCACCGACGAGCAGCTCACCGCCATGATGGGTCTGGCGCGGAGCGGCATCATGCGTCTCGTCGATCTGCAGAAAGCGACGATCGCCTGACCTTGCGCCAATAAGGACGCAGCGAAGCTCAACCGCACGCCAATGCGGAAACTTTCGCACTGCGGCAAAATTTCGCCGCCGTTCGGGCGAACGGATTACGCATTTCGTAGCATTTGGGACGATGTTTGAGCTTCCGCTGGGGGCGCAAGTGTGGTTACGTGATCCTCCTAAAGAACAATAAGCCCGTTCACGAATGATCAGCATTCGAAGCGGCGGGCAAGGAAACGTCGAGAGACAGGGTACAGAGCGCCACCAAGGCGCCGCCGTTTCGAAAGCCGCTGCAAACAGCAACGGTCTGGCGCTCAACTCTCCTAATGATTTTTGACGGGTCGAGACAGCGTACCGGAACCGCGATGAGCAAGGTGAGCAGGACAAGCAGAGGGAAGCTGGCGGCTTTGGCCGCAGCCTATCTGCACGCCTTCGTCCTGCTCGTGTCTCTCGTGCTGGTGCCGGCCGATCCGCTTTTCAAAACCTATGAAAACGCCACGACACTCGCGCTGACCGATGCGTCCGCCGACGAGACTGTCGAGGAAGTGAAAATTGACGGTGACGACAAGTCGTTCTGGACTCTCGCACAGCAGGCTCGTGTCAGCCTGCGTGACGGAGAACGCCGGTGCCACTCCCAAGAGGCTCCGAGGGCGAGCGGCTGCGGCCGCTCCTTCCACGCGCGTGGACCGCCCGTGCTGACGATCTGACGCAGCCGCCTCCGGGCGGATGCTGAAATCGCATAAAGCAAAGGTCGTCCTTTCCGTGGGTCCATCCGCCCGCGGCAGCCGGTTCAGCCAACGTAAATACCGGCTCGTGGGATGATCTCGAGAGAGATTTAGGGGAATTTCATGGAAATCTGGGATGCACTGGGTCAGGGCCTTGCGCTGATCTTGGAGCCGCATCGAATGCTGCTTCTCTGGGGTGGCGTGCTCTGCGGTCTCGCGCTCGGCATTCTGCCGGGCATTGGTGGCGTGGCCGGTACGGCCCTCCTCCTGCCGTTCACGTATAATATGGACCCGGCCGCCGCCATGGCGCTGCTGCTCGGTCTTGCCGCGACGACGACCCACGGCGACCCCATCTCGGCCATCGTGCTCGGCGCGCCCGGCCATGCGGCCTCAGCCGCGACGGCGCTCGACGGTTATCCGATGACGAAGCGGGGCGAGGGCGCGCGCGCTCTTGGCGCCGCCTACATGTCGGCGCTCATGGGCGGCCTCTTCGGCGC
>JAQGKM010000112.1 GCA_028290125.1 Hyphomicrobiales bacterium
CGCGTTGTTCGGCCTGCTCGCGGTCCGCACGTCGGGCGTCTACTTCCTGCTGCTGACGCTGGCGCTCGGTCTCATCGTGTGGGGCGTGTGCCTGCGCTGGACGCAGGTGACGGGCGGCGAGAACGGCTTGCGCGGGCAGTTGCGCGCGCAAACGGGCCTGTCGTCACGCGAGTTCTACGCGGCGGTGCTCTGCGTTGCGGGCCTCGCGACCTTCGCCATGTGGCGGTTCGTGCGCTCGCCCTTCGGCCTGACGCTGCGCGGCGTCAAGGATGGCGAGAACCGCATGGCGAGCCTTGGCTACAATGTGCCGCTGCACCTCATCATCGCCTTCACGGCCTCGGGCTTCTTCGCCGGCGTCGCGGGCGCGGTCTATGCGGTCTTCAACGATTTCGTCAGTCCCTCGACCGTGCAGCTGTCGCAATCCGTGTCGGGACTGCTGATGACGATCGTCGGCGGCGTCGGCACGCTGTTTGGCGCCTTCGTCGGCGCGTTCCTCATCATCGCGCTCGAGCAGGCGGTGAGCATGTTCACCGAGCGCTGGCTGATGGTGCTGGGTCTCACCTTCATCGGCATCATGATTTTCGCGCCCGAAGGGGTGCTCGGAAAAGCGCGGCTGATCATGGCGGCCCGCAAAGTGAACGCATGAATCACCATGGACCATGGCTGACATCTGGAGAGGGCACATGAGCAAGATCATTACAGACCGCCGCAGTTTCCTGAA
Source organism: Hyphomicrobiales bacterium (assembly GCA_028290125.1). Lineage (GTDB taxonomy): Bacteria > Pseudomonadota > Alphaproteobacteria > Rhizobiales > Beijerinckiaceae > Terripilifer. Next base: position 722 of record JAQGKM010000112.1, read on the forward strand.
ATCCTCGACCGCCATCGCGGCCGCATCGGTCGTCGGCATGCCCGCCATCGTGCACGCGCAGGCGACGCGCCCGATCAAGATCGGCCTGCTCGCGCCGCTCACCGGGGTCGTCGCGTCCGGCGGACGCGAGATCGTCGAAGGGTTCGAAATGTATTGGGAGCAGGTCGGCAAGAAGGCCGGCGGTCGCGCCGTCGAGATCGTCGTCGAGGATGACGCCTCCAATCCCGACACCTCGCTGCAGAAGGCGCGTCGTCTTGTCGAACAGGGCAATGTCGATTTCCTGTTCGGCAATCTGCTCGCCAACACCGGCCTTGCGGTCGCCAATTACGTGAAGGGCACGGGCACGCCCTATTTCATTCCGGTCATCGCCGCCGACGATCTCACGCAGCGCACGCGCATTCCCAACGTGATCCGCGTCGCCGGCTACACCGCCTCGCAGACCGCCCGCCCGCTCGCCGACTGGGCCTACAAGCAAGGCTATCGCAAGGTCGCGACGATCTCGCAGGACTACACCTTCGGGCATGAACAATGCGGCGGCTTCTCGCAGACCTTCACGGAGCTCGGCGGCAAGATTGTCCAGCAATTCTGGCATCCTTTGAACACGGCGGACTTCAGCCCCTATCTGGGCCAGCTCGCCAATCTCGGCGTCGACGCGGTGTTTGCGATGGAGACCGGCGCCGATGCGACGCGCTTCATCCAGCAATATGCGAGCTTCGGCCTCAAGGGCCGCATTCCGCTGATGGGCGCCATGAACGCCACCGACCAGTCGGTCATCCGCACCATGGGTCCGGAAGTCGACGGCATCTTCTCCTGCGCGCATTTCGCCGAAGGCTCGAAGGAGCCGACGACGGTGCAGTTCGTCGCGGACTATGAGAAGCGTTACCAGAAACTGCCGTCGATCTACGGCTTCTCGCATTATTCCGGCGCGATGTGGGTCGCCGAGGCGCTCAGGAAGATCAACGGCAATGTCGAGGACCGCGCCCTCTTCCTCAAGACCGTGCTGTCGACCGAGCTGAAGGATTCGCCGCTCGGCAAGACGGTGACGCTCGACCATTACGGCAATCCTGTCTACGACGTGATGATCCGCAAGGTCGAAAAGCGCGCCGACGGCAAGTACTGGAACGTGCCGATCCAGACCTACCCGCAGGTATCGCAGTTCTGGAAATACGAGCCCGAGACCTACATGAAGCAGCCGCCCTACTCGCGCGATTTCCAGGGCATCAAGAGCTGATCCTTTCAATCCTGCCGGTCCGCCCTGCGCGGCGGACCGGCGACCTCTTTCCATGAGCAGGCGAACGTGGCCGACCCGATCCTCAGCCTCACCAATGTCACCGTGAAATTCGGCGCGCTGCGCGCGGTCGACAGCGTCTGGATGACGCTCGCCGCCGGCGAACGCCGCGCGGTGCTTGGCCCCAATGGCGCCGGCAAGACAACCTTGTTCAACGCCATCACGGGCGCCATTCCGCCCACGACCGGCAAGGTCTTCTTCGACGGCGTCGACATGACCAACCTGCCGCCCGAAAAGCGCGCGCAACTCGGCGTCGCCCGCACGTTCCAGATCACCAATCTGTTTGGCCAGATGAGCGTCTATGAAAACATGAAGCTCGCGGCGCGCGGCCTGAGCCCGAGCAAGTTCTCGCTCTTCGGCGCCGATCGCCTCACGGCCGAACAGGAAGAGCGCGTGCGGCTGGCGCTGTCGCTGTCGCGGCTGAACGGTCGCGAACAGTCGCCCGTGCGCGAGATGTCCTACGGCGAACAGCGCCAGCTCGAAGTCGCCATGGCGCTCGTCGGCACGCCGCGCCTGCTGCTGCTCGACGAACCGGCCGCGGGCCTGTCGCCGGCGGAGCGCGGCTATCTCGCCGAAATCATCCGCGGCCTGCCGCGCGATCTCACGGTCGTGCTGATCGAACACGACATGGACCTGGCGCTCGCGCTCGTCGATTCCGTCACCGTCATGCAGAACGGCAAGGTGATCGTGGAGAGCGACCCCGCCGGCATTCGCACCAATGCGCTCGTGCAGGAGGTCTATCTCGGGCGTCCGCACAAGGCCGTCGCCGCCGAACTCGAGGGAGACCGCTGATGCTCGAGATCGACGGCCTGCACGCCTATTACGGCGACGCGCATGTGCTGCAAGGCGTGACGCTGAACGTCGGCCCGGGCGAGATCGTCGCGCTGCTCGGCCGCAACGGCATGGGCAAGACGACGACCATCCGCGCCATCATGAACCTGCGCGACCCCACCGTGCGCGCGGGCGAGATCCGCTATCGCGGCGAGCCGCTGAACGATCTGTCGCCGCACGCCATCGCGCGGCGCAAGATCGCGCTTGTGCCGCAGGGCCGGCGCCTGTTTGCCTCGCTCACCGTCACCGAACATCTGACCATGCTGAAGTCGGCTTCGGTCAAGACCGGCTGGACGGTCGCCCGCGCCTTCGAGGCGTTCCCGCGTCTGGCGGAGCGCAAGAACCATCGTGGCAGCCAGTTGTCGGGCGGCGAGCGGCAGATGCTGGCGGTCGCCCGCGCGCTGATGATCGACCCCGAAGTGGTGCTGATGGACGAACCGTCGGAGGGCCTCGCGCCCGTGATGGTGCAGACGCTCGAGGGCGTCATCGCCGCATTGCGCCAGGAGGGTCTCGGCATTCTGCTCGTCGAACAAAACCTCTACAGCGCAATGGCGCTCGCCGATCGCGTGTACCTGATCGAGACCGGGCGCATCGTCCACCATGGCTCGAAGGCCGAGCTGGAGGCCGATGCGTCTGCCCTGCAACGCTATCTCGGCGTGCATTAGATGGGCGAGATGCGTGACGACGATCTGGCCATGATCGCGGGCGTTCTCAACGCCGTTCCCGAGACGGCGCAGTGGACAGAGCGACTCGCGCCTCTCGTGCGCGACACCAACGCGCTTGTTCGCGACGCCGCGGACGCCCTGCTGACGCTCGACGCATCGCCGCTCAGCTTCGAAGCGCTGAAAAGCCGCCACGAGCCGCACGCGTGAGCGACATCATCACACAAGGCGTGGTCGCCATCGCGGACGCCATCGCCAGGGGCGAGACGACCAGCGAGGCCGTGACGACGCTGGCGCTCGCGCGGCTGGCGACGCGTGGGCGCCGCTTCAATGGCGTCGTTCGCGTGCAGGCCGACGAAGCGCTCGCGCAGGCGCGCGCGGGCGACATGGCGCGTGCGCGGGGCGAGAAGGTTGGCGCGTTGCATGGCGTACCGATGGCCCACAAGGATCTGTTCTACCGCGCCGGCCGCATCGCCGCCTGCGGCAGCAAGATCCGTCGCGGCTTCACGCCGGATGTCACCGCAACCGCGCTGCGCAAGCTCGACGAGGCAGGCGCCGTCGATTGCGGCACGCTGCATATGGCGGAATTCGCGCTGAGCCCCACCGGCTACAACGAACACGACGGCCACGGTCTCAATCCGTGGAATGCGGCGCATGTCT
>JAQGKM010000127.1 GCA_028290125.1 Hyphomicrobiales bacterium
GCCTTCGGGGTGACGAGGCTCAGGCGGCACAGCAGCTCGGCGCCATAGGCGGTGGCGAGCAGCAGCCTGTCGCCGGGAATGTTCTCCAGCTCGCAGATCGCCATGGCGGCGGGCACGACGACGGCGCCCGAATGCACGGGGCCGCCTTCGAACGTATCGTCGTAATCCTCGCCATGCGCCGCCGTGCCGTTGATCAGCGCGGCGCTGAACGGATCGAAGCCGCGCGCATGGCCGATCGCCGTGGCGTCGCCCGGACCCGAGGCCGCGATGACCGCCTGCACGTAAGGCTCGTTGCGCGCCGAAATGCAGAGACCCGCGACATCGAGCACGATGCGGCGCGTCATCTCGACGGTCTCGGCGGAGAGCTTGCCGACTTCCGCGCCGACCAGCCAGTCGGCGAGTGTTTCGGCGATGGGTGTCGTGATCTCGTGTGTCATGCGGCTTTCGATTCTGCTTTGCCCTTGCCGCTGTCGCGGAAGTGGCGAACGAGGGAGATGATGATGAAGATGGCGGCCAAGGCCAGCAGCGTCGCGGAAATCGGATCTTCCGCGAAGGTCATGTGGTCGCCGTCCGACAGCACGAGCGCGCGGCGGTAGTTCGACTCGACCATGAAGCCCAGCACCACGCCGAGCACCATCGGCAACGTCGGGATGCGAAAATACTTCATCGCGTAGCCGATGACGCCGAAGGCGAGCGCAACGCCGACGTGGAAGAGCGAGTTGTGGATCGCATAGACGCCCGACAGCACCAGCGCGAAGATGAACGCCATCAGATAGTGCTTCGGCCGGTTCACGAGCCAGATGCACGGGCGCAGGATGAGATAGGCGACGATGAGCAGCGCGAAGAGCGAGATCACCTTGCCGGCGTAGAGACCCATCACCACGTCGTAATGCTTGGTGAGCAGCATCGGCCCCGGCGTCATGCCGTGGATGAGGAAGCCGCCGAGCAGCACCGCCGCCGAGTTGGAACCGGGGATGCCCAGGCCCAGCATCGGGATGAGCGCGGTCGCCGACACCGAGCCGTTCGCCGCTTCCGGCGCGGCGATGCCCTCGGGCGAGCCGTTGCCGAATTCTTCCGGCTTCTTCGACCAGCGCTTGGCCTCGTTGTAGGACAGGAAGGCCGCGATCGTGCCGCCGCCGCCGGGCGTCAGCCCCTCGATGAAGCCGATGCAGGCGCCGATGATCTGCGACACGCGCAGTCGCGCGCGCATCATTGCATCCGGCATCTTGATCGCGGCGTCGCTGGTGTTGGTCTGGCGCCAGCCGGGCTGGCTCGCCTGTTCCAGCAATTCAGCGACAGCGTAGATGCCGACCATCACGAGAATAGGCGGAATGCCCGACAGCAGCTCCGGATCGTCGAAGGTGAAGCGGTTGTTGCCGGTCACCGGATCGGTGCCGACCGTGGCGATCATCAACCCGATGAAGCCCGCCATCATGCCCTTGATCAGCGATTCCCCTGCCAGCGAGGCGATGACGCTGAGGCCGAGCACGCCCAGGCCGACATAGGACGTCGGCTGGAAGGCGAGCGCCACATTGGCGAGCGGCTGCGTCAGCGCGACCAGCAGGATCACGCCGAAGGTCGAGCCGAGCACGGTGGAGTACAGCGAGATGCCGAGCGCCTCGCCGGCCCTGCCCTGTTCCTTCATCGCGTAACCGTCGATGACGGTCGCGGCGGCGGAATTGGTGCCGGGCGTGCGGATCAGGATGGCGGGAATCGAGCCGCCGTATTCGGCGCCCAGATAGGTCGAGGCGAGCAGCACAACCGCTGCGGCGGGATCGGCCCCGTAGGTGAACGGCAGCAGAAGCGCCATCGTGATGGAGGGCGAAATGCCGGGCAGCGCGCCGCCAAGGATGCCCCAGGCGACGCCCGCAAAGGCGGCGGGGATGATCATCGGGGCGTTGACGACCGCCCCGAACATGGCCGGTAGATCGATCATCGCTGCATCCCCTGAATGACGTCGGGCCAGATGCCGGCCGGCTGGCCGATATGCAGCAGAAACACGAAGACGAACCACAGGCCGAGCGCGCCCAGCGCCGCGATCACCGCGAGCCGCAGGGAGATCTGGCCGCCGCCGTAGAGCGAGGCGGCGCCGATCACCAGCGCGATGGCGAGCGGATAGCCGAGCCACGGCACCAGCGCGACATAGGCCGCGCCGATGGCGAGCATGCCGAGCCCGCGACGGAGCGCGAACCATTCTTCGGCGCCAGACCGCGACTTGCCGGCAACCGCCGGGCGCAGCATCAAAGCGCGCACCATGAGGAGCGCCGAGAAGCCGCCAAGCAGGACGGCGTAGATCTTGGGAAGACCGGCCGGACCGACTTCGTCGGCGAGCTGGCTGTTCTGGATCTGCGTCGCCATCGCATAATAGGCGATGGCGAAGACGAGGCCGATGAGGCCGGCGATGAAGTCGCGGTTCATGTCTGCCGGCGCCTTACTTGATGACGCCGGTGGACTTCAGGAAGTCTTCCGTCTCCTGGCCGAAATCGGCGACGAACTTCTTGTATTCGGCATGCCCGATGTAGGCAGGCTGCAGGCCATTCTCGACATAGATCTTCTTGTAGGCCGGATCGGCCAGCACCTTCTGGACGCCCTCTTCCCACGCCTTGATGACCTCGGGCGGCGTGTTCTTCGGACCGGCGAGGCCGCGGAACTTGCGCACCGACACGTCGACGCCCTGCTCCTTGGCGGTCGCCACGTCGGGCAGCTGCTCGAGACGCTTGTCGCCCATGACGGCG
>JAQGKM010000147.1 GCA_028290125.1 Hyphomicrobiales bacterium
GCGATCTTGCCGCCGTCCGGCATGGCGTCGCGCGCGTTGACGACGAGGTTCACCACCACCTGTTCGAACTGGTTGATGTCGGCCTTCACGAGCCAGAGATCGCGCCCGTGTTTCAGGTCGAGCTCGATCTTCTCGCCGACGAGCCGGCGCAGCAGCATCTGCAGATCGGCCAGAACGTCGCCGAGCTGCAGCACCTGCGGACGCAGCGTCTGGCGGCGCGAGAAGGCGAGCAATTGCCGCGTCAGCGCGGCGGCGCGGTTCGCGTTCTGCTTGATCTGCATGATGTCCTGGAAGGACGGATCGGTCGGGCGATGATTGGCGAGCAGCAGGTCGGAATAGCCGATGATCGCGGTGAGCACATTGTTGAAGTCATGCGCAATGCCGCCGGCGAGCTGGCCGATGGCGTTCATCTTCTGCGCCTGCGCGAAATTCTCCTGCAGCGCGCGCTGTTCGGTGATGTCGAGCGCATAGATGTTGGCGCGCGTGCCGTCGCCGAGATCTTCCGCCGTCGAGACGAAGAAGCGCGCCGAATGCGGCTTGTCGCCCGACAGCGTGGCGTCGACCGGCACGATCTCGCTCTTGCCGGCAATGGCTGCGGCGAGCGCGTTTCGCAGCTGCTCGTGGTCGCGCTCCGCGACGCCCTTGTAGAGATTGCGCGTCTCGTGTGCGGGCGGGCAAAGCTTTGCGAAAGCCGCATTGGCGCGGACGATGCGGCCGGCCTCGTTGACGGCGGCGATCGCCATCGGGGTCTGGTTGAAGAAGCGCGCAAAGCGTACTTCGGCGGCGCGCAGATCTTCGAGCCGCTCCTCGCCGGGCGCGCGGTTGATGACCAGCGTGCGCGAGGGGCCCGGCGCGCCGTCATGCGCGAAGGCGACGCGATGCAGCAGGCGCACCGGCAGGATCTGGCCGTTGCGGCGCTTGAGATCGATGTCGAACTGCTCCGTGCGCACTTCGCCCGCGGCGCCCGCCGTCGCCGACAGCAGCGCGGCGCCGTCGCCCGCCACCATGTCGGAGAGTTTCAGCCCGCCCGAGCCGACCTGCGCGAGGTCGTAGTCGAGCCAGCCCGCCAGCGTGGCGTTGATGTAGGTGATCGCGCCTTCGGCGTCTGAGGAGAAGAAGCCGGCAGGCGCATGGTCGAGAAAATCGATCGCGTGCTGCAGTTCCTGGAAGACGTTTTCGTGGCGTTTGCGCTCGCGCGTCACCTCGGCGACGCTCCACAGCGCGGCGCGCTTGCCGCCCGTGCGCTCGATGGGCCGGACGCGGATGCGGTACCAGCCGACCGAGCCTTCGCCCGACAGGGGCGGGGAGAGCCGCAGTTCCTCGACGCCGCGCTTGCCGTCGCGCGCCGCCTGCGCGAGACGATAAACCGCCTCCGACACGTCGGGCGTGCCCGCAAACAGCCGCTCGACAGTCCGCAGGTCGGACGTGTCCTGCGCGCCCGAAAGCGCCATATAGGCCTCGTTTGCATAGACGATCTGCGATTCGCCTTCGGTGACGAGCAGGCCTTCGGGCGAGGTGTCGGACAGGATCTTGGTGACGTCGTTGCGGGCCGAGGGGCCGGCCAGTTGCACGAAGCCGACCGCGAAGGCGAACAGGCCGATGACGCCGAGAATCGCCAGAAATGCGAGCAATCCGATGGTCAGTCGTCCGGCCTGGTCCTGCGGGAGGAACGAGAAAGACGCCGCAGCGCCGACCAGAAGGGTCGCCAGCAGGAGCACGAGCCCCGGACTCCCGGTACGTTCCGTCCGGTCGATCGACGCGGACGTGGGCGACTGACTCATGAAAAACGTCCCGAATTTTAACCTGGCGGAAAGAGCCTGCGAAAAGGTGAGCGATTCGTCCGAAGGATGGGGCGTGCGGCCTGCCATTGCAATCGCGCCGCCCAAGTCCTCAACGCCTAACTCCACCTGTGACAATTTCGACTGATCTGGCCAAGCCTTGCATGGCCGTTGCGGTAACTTGGCGTGAGCCCGTCTCCAGCCGGGCGCCGGCGCCGCGACGGGAGGCTGTCCACGACGCCGCCGCCGCATTAACCAAACTTCAACCCTGCTGCCTGCCACAGGGTTAATTTGTGTTAAACATGGGTTAGGCTTCCGGTGTTGCGTAAAGACGAAGGGTTCGAGACTTCATGTTCAGCAATTTGATCGGCGACGGGCGGATCGGCGCCATTCTCGCCGTGGCCGTCGGGATCTGCCTTCTGGGCCTCATTGTCATTTACGCGTGGCGCGCTTTCGGTCGCGGCATCCGTCCGGCCGCCAATCGGGGCGCCCGCCAGCCTCGGCTTGGCATCGTCGACGCCTTCGATCTCGATCGCCACCGGCAGCTGGTGATCGTCCGCCGGGACAACGTCGAGCATCTCATCATGATCGGCGGGCCCAACGACCTGGTGATCGAGGAGGCGATCGTGCGTGCGCAGCCGTCCGGGTCCGAGCGTCGCGAGCCCACGGGCGTTGCAGCGCCGGCCTCCGGCGAACAACGCCAGCAGCCGCCGCGCGTGCCGTTCGAACCCGTGGTTTCGGCTCCGCCGGCAGGGCAGGGACAGGCGCCGGCCGTCGATCTGAAGTCGGCCCACGAGCCCGCGACGAGCGTCGCCGTGACGCCGCCGTCGCTGCGCCCGTCGCTCGACCAGGCGTTCGGGGAAGCAGTCGCGCCGCCGCCGCCGCTCGCGCGTCCGACGCCGGTCACCGGGACGCGGCCCATGCCGCAGAACATGCCGCAGGTGAACCGTCCGCCGCCGCCGCTGCGTCCGAACCCGACCGTGCCGCGGCCCGGCGCGCCGACGCTCGCGCAGCGTCCCGTGACCGCCCCCGCCGTGACGCCACCCGCGCCGCCGGCGGCGCCGAATGTGCCCGAGCGTGCGCCCGAGGTGGTCAAGGAGCCCGCGAGCGAGGCTCCCAAGGAGGCGCCGAAGCTGACGCTGAACATCGACTCGCTTGAAGAGGAAATGGCGAAGCTGCTCGGACGGCCGGTCGATACGCCGAAGTCCTGAGCCGCTGCGCGCTCCGAAAACAAAAACGCGGCCCGTGAGGCCGCGTTTTTCAACAAGCGATGGCGCAGGATCTCAGTCGTCGCGATAAACGCGTTCGCGGCGCTCATGCCGTTCCTGCGCTTCGACCGAGAGCGTGGCGATGGGCCGGGCGTCGAGACGCTTCAGCGCGATCGGCTCCCCGGTTTCCTCGCAATAGCCGTAGGTGCCGTCTTCGATGCGCGAAAGCGCGGAATCGATCTTGGAAATCAGCTTGCGCTGGCGGTCGCGGGCGCGGAGTTCGATGGCGCGGTCGGTTTCCGAGGAGGCGCGGTCCGCGATGTCGGGGTGATTTTCGTTTTCGCTCTGCAGCGCAGCGAGAGTCTCGCGACTTTCGCGAAGGATTTCATCCTTCCAGTGGAGGAGCTTCCGACGGAAATAATCGCGCTGGCGATCATTCATGAAAGGCTCGTCTTCCGACGGTTGGTAGCCGTCGTCGAGAATGCCCGATGCTGTCGCCATGCCAGAAGTCTCCCCTGACCGATTTCGCCGTCCTTATAACGAGGCTCTGTTCTCGTTACAATCGCCCAATCCCAGTCTGTGGCGTTCGCGCTTAAAACTGTCTGGCCCGTGTGCAAATAGCCTCAGTTTACGACAGTTTATGTACAATCTAGCGGCTCTCCGGCGGGGCGTGACATTGTCAAGCTGGCGCGCGAATCGGTTTTGTGTCGCTCTGCCTGCGCATCAGGCAGGTTTGGTCGATCCGTCCGAAAACAGCCTGGCGAGCATGGCGACCGGCCGCGCCCGGACGCGCAGTTTGCCGACCTGCAGCCAATCGTTGAAATACAGCAGGGTGATTTCCTGCGTCTTCGGGAGGCCGTTGACCCATGCCTTGAAATATTGCGCCGGAATGGCGACGGGAGTCACCCAGCGGCCAGACGACTTCACCTTGGTGATGGCTTGCGGCGTCACGACGGTGAAGCCGTCATCCTCGAAGACCAGAAACGTCTCTTGCGCAAGGTCCTTCCGGCTCTTCGATACCCACCCGCAGGCAGATTTGAATTCGGCCAGGTCGACAGATATTTCGTTCAAAGCTTCCATGGGTGCAAACGGGTGCGCCTTGGGCGGAGCTTTTGCAAGACATAAAAAAAGGCGGCCCGAAGGCCGCCCTTTTCTGGTCCGCAGGGCTGCTTACGCGCCCATTGCGACCTTCAGGTTTTCGTCGATCTTGTCGAGGAAGCCCGTCGTCGACAGCCACTTCTGCTCGGCGCCGACCAGCAGCGCGAGGTCCTTGGTCATGAAGCCGGACTCGACCGTGTCGATGCAGACCTTCTCGAGCGTCGCCGAGAATTTCATGAGTTCGGCATTGCCGTCGAGCTTGGCGCGATGCGCCAGGCCGCGGGTCCAGGCGAAGATCGAAGCCATCGAGTTCGTCGAGGTTTCCTTGCCCTTCTGGTGCTCGCGGTAGTGGCGCGTCACGGTGCCGTGCGCGGCTTCCGCCTCGACCGTGTTGCCGTCCGGCGTCATCAG
>JAQGKM010000171.1 GCA_028290125.1 Hyphomicrobiales bacterium
TGCGCGCCAAGCAGAAGCTCAAGGGCTATTACGGCAACATCTCCGAGAAGCAGTTCCGCAAGTACTACCAGGAAGCCATTCGCATGAAGGGCGACTCGGGCGACAACATGGTCGCGCTGCTGGAGCGTCGTCTCGATGCGGTCGTCTACCGCGCCAAGTTCGCGCCGACGCCGTTCGCCGCCCGCCAGTTCGTCAACCATGGCCACGTCAAGGTGAACGGCAAGCGCGTCAACATCGCGTCGTATCAGGTTCGCATCGGCGATCTGGTTGAAGTGAAGGATGCGTCGAAGCAGCTCCTGATCCTGCTCGAAGCCGTCGGCCTCGCCGAGCGCGACGTGCCGGATTACTACGAAGTCGACCACACCAAGATGACCGCGAAGATCACGCGCATTCCGCTCCCGGCGGACGTGCCGTATCCGGTCGTCATGGAGCCGAACCTCGTCATCGAATATTACTCGCGCTAATCTTCAGCGACGGGTTGCAAGACAAGGGCCGCCACACGGATTGTGTGGCGGCCCTTTTTGTTGAAACCGGTCGGTCGGCGATTTAGTCGAACGTCGCCGAGGTGACGTTGGTGCTCTTGTTCCAGCGGATCGTGATCTTGGAGATCTCGCACAGGTTCACGTCGTGCCAGATGGCTTCGGAATCGTCTTCATCGTAGACGACCTTCAGGTCCCAAACGCACACGTTGCCAGCCTTGCTGAAGGTGATCTTGTGAGCGGCGCCGTCTTCCATCGCGTCGTCTTCGTTTTCGAGCAGATCGTCGCCCCAGGTATCGGCCTTGGCGGGTGAAATGTAGATCTCGCTCAGCGCATAGCCGGTCTTGTTCACGAGGACGAAGTCCTGCGCGTTCTGCGCCTGAACCGGCGCGGCGACCATGACAGAGGTGAGAAAAGCGGCAGCAAGCAAAAATTTGTTCATCGGATTGTCCCAGATTGATGAGGCTCCGACTAAGCTTGGCAATAACGATTTCTGCAACCGTTTTTTTGGCGCCGCACCATGCGCGCGCCCGCGCGTGAACGGCCAACCGGTTGGCGTCACTCAGGAAAAGGCTTTCGCCAGAAATCACGGACTACGCTGAAAAGCGCGCCGTGGCGAAGACCGGGCCCGGCCTATTTCTGATAATGGGCGAAGAAGTCGTCCAGCTGGCTTTTGCTCAGCGGCGCGTTGAGGAATTTCATCTCGACGCCGTCGCGCATCACCGCGTCGACGCCGCCGAGCGACGTCATCAGCACGGCCTTTTTCGGCCAGAACTCCTCGACGACCTGGATGGCGATATCGAGCGGGACGCCCGAGAAGGCGGAAAACGCCGGCATGGCGTCGGGGCTGGCGTACATCCAGTCGATCGTCTCGGCATAGGCGGCGCGGAATTTCTCCATCACCTTCGGCCGGTTCTTGAGGGCCGTGAGATTGGCGATGAGCACGCGCGACGTCTGGTTGTCGAGGCCAGGCAGTTCCGCCTCGCGCGCCACCACGCGGATGAGCCCCTTCTTGCGCTGCTCGAAGCCGAAGGGCGGGTTGGCCCAGCCGATGTCGATCTGTCCGGACATGACCTGCGTCAGCGTCGCGGCCGGCCCGCCGGTCGGCGTCAACTTCATGTCGACGCCATAGAGCTTGCTCAGCGCCTGCAGCGCCACGAAGCCGGACGAGCCGCCGGTGGCGTAGGCGATCGACCTGCCGCCGGCGTCCTTCAGCGACTTGATCGGCGAACTGGCCGGCACGTACCAGTACAGATCGGGGCCCGTGCTGGTGTTTCCGATCGGCCGCAGCGGCGCGCCTTTCTGGTAGGCCGACATCACGGCGACCAGTCCGAGCCCGACGCCGATGTCGGCGCTGCCGGAGGCCACGGCCTGCATCGTCTCGCCGCCCCCTTGCGTCCACAGCACCTGCACGTCGAGCCCGTGCTTGGCGAAAATGCCGGCATGGTTGCCGAGGAAGGGCGGCGACGTCCGCCAATTGCCCTGGGCGCCGGATGCGATGATCAGTTTGTCCTGCGCGCTGGCGAAAGCCGTAGTCGAGACGAAGACGGCGAGCGCGGCGACGAAAGCGAGCGGACGTATCATGCGTATCTCCCCGGACGGCGGCCGGTCCCGCTGTACGCAGCGGAACGGCATTCGACGCTACCTGCACGTGCGTCGTGCGGCTCATCGGATGTTGCGTCAGGGTGATCAGAAAAGCGGCACGGCGCCTGCTTATTGAAATAGCCGGCGAGCGACGCATGTTTTTTCCCTCCCCACAGAAGGGAGGGGAATCTCTCGCGTCTTACGATTGAATTATCTGATCGGCGAACTGCGCCGAACACGCCGACGTCAGTACGGCAAGCGCCCGCGGGCGGCGGAAATAGTGCTGAAATAGAGACATCTCAGAACATTGGCCTACCGGTAACTTGTGTCTGTCTCTGATTCGCTCCTACCGTTGCGTCATGATCTGGCAGGGGTGCTAACTTATGTCTTCCATCAAGAATGTGATCTGCGGCGCGCTCGCGGCGTCTCTGGTTTCGGCCGCCGCATTTGCCGGCAACTTCATCCCGACCTACACGCAGAAGGATCGGCTGAAGACGACATTCTCGCTCGGCATCCAGTGGGATTTCGGCGACATGCAGCCGCAGCTGGTGGGCGCCGTGCGCCGCACCGAGACGACGTCGCGCGAAGCCGTCAACGGCGGCAAGATCGACATCGCGCTGCCGCTGCGCATGGACATGTTCCTCGATCCGACGATACGCATCCTTGGCCTGTCCGGCGGGCGTACCGTGCAGGGCGAACTGGGTCTCGGCTGGCGCGTGCGGTCGTCCGAACTCATCGCCGCGGTGGGCGTGCAGGCGCCTTACACGAATGGCGGCGTCAACTTCTCGTTCAGCGGCGCAATGCGGCCCTATCTCGGCGTGAACACGATCGGCCGCGCGCCGGGCCCGACGACCGTCTACACCTTCGCGCCGCCGCCGATCTTCATCTTGCCGCCGCCCTTGCTCGGGCTGACGCCCAACTGAGGATCGCGCATTGGACGTTTCTGAACTTCTCGTTCGGAACCTGACGACTTGCGTGAGCATCGCGGCGATCGCGCTGCTCTGGCCGTGGGAACGCTTCGCGCCGCGCGTGGCGCCGGGCCCTGACTGGTCGCGGCGCCTCGCCGCCGTCACGGTGCTGGCGGCGGCTTCCGCCTTTGCGTCCTACTTCTTTTCCGAAGCGCTGCTCGGCGATCTTCTGACGCTTTACGCGCACGTGCGCCTGTTCAGCATTGCGAAGTGGGACATGCATCCCGCGCTCATCTTCATGTTGAGCTTCATGATCGTCGACCTCGTGAACTACGCGACGCATCTCGTGTCGCACCGGATCGGCTTCCTGTGGCGGATGCATGCGGTCCACCATGCCGACGAACATGTCGCTGCATCGACTTCGCTGCTGCATCATCCGCTCGAAGTTCTGGTGAACGCCGCGGTTGGCCTGCTGGTCTACATGGTGATGGGCATTCCGGTGATCGTGGTCACGATCTACGCGCTGGTCGCGTCGCTGCATTCGGTCTTCTCGCACGCCAACATCCGCCTGGCGCCTCGCATCGAGCGCTGGTTGCGGCTCGTGCTGATCACGCCTGACTTTCACCGCACGCATCATTCGATCGAGACGCAGGAGGGCGATTCCAATTTCGGCGCCGTCTTCCCGTTCTGGGACCGGCTGTTTGGCACCTATGTCGCGCATCCCGTGCAGCCCGAGGATCGGCTCGTGATGGGCCTGCGCGAAAGCGAAAAGCCAGCCGCCTTCGCGGCGCGCGACCTGCTGATGCATCCGCTGTCGTTTCGCAAAAGCTGACAAGCCGCGCGGTCCCGTTTAAGCTGCGGTTTCAGTTTTCCAGCAGCACGAACGGATAGCGCATGAGCGACGACACCCGCGACAGCAACGGGACCATTCTCAACGACGGCGATTCCGTCACGCTGATCAAGGATCTCAAGGTGAAGGGCACATCCGTGACCTTGAAGCGCGGCACGCTCGTGAAGAACATCCGGCTGACCGGCGATCCCGAAGAAATCGAGTGCAACGCCGACAAGGTGAAGGGCCTCGTGCTGAAGACAGCGTTTCTCAAGAAGGCCTGAGGCGCTCGTCATTGCGAGGAGCCGAAGGCGACGCGGCAATCCATCTTCGGGACGACCGGCGGATACCGTAGTCGCGAGACAGAAGCGTCGAGCCGCAAAGCCTCACATGGATTGCTTCGTCGCTACGCTCCTCGCAATGACGAGGGGCCGCTACTTCGCGATCAGCAGCTTGCCGAGGCGGGCGCGGACGTCGGCTGGTGTTTGGGCGGCTTCCTCGATCACCTTGCGCACGGCCTTGCCGTCGATCGGGCTGGTCAGCATGCCGGCCTGCGCCATCTCGGCGCGGAATTTCGGATCGCGCGCCATCTTCATGAAGCCGGCTTCGAGGATCGCGGCGCGCTCGGCGGGGATTTCGGGTGGCGCCGCGAAGGGCAGGGCCATGAAGAACGGGCTCTCGGCGAATTCGAGATAGGCGCGGTCCCGGGGATCGGTCACCAGTTCGCGCGCGGTCGGCGCGTTGGGCAGGTCGGGCAAGCGGGTGTTGCGCGCGAATTGCGCCAGCACACGCAACTTGCCGTCCTTCCAGAGCTGCGGCCGCGCCGCCATGATGGCGCTGAGGTCGATCACCTGGCCGTCGATCTCGCCGCGCTCCATCGCGAGCCAGATGTCGTTGGCGCCCGGGAAGCCGCGCACGATGTCGGCGTTCACGCCGAGCAGTTCCTGCGCGATGAGCGCGAATGTCGTGTTGGTGGCGCCGACGCCGACGCCCGCCAGCGTGATCTTCTGCTTGCGCGCATCGTCGAGCGTCTTGATCGGACTCGAGGCGTTGACCACCAGCAGGTAGCCGTCGTCCGTATAGGACGACAGGCTGCCGAGCCAGGTCAGCTTCATGGGATCGAACGAGACGTTCGGATCGCCGCACAGCGCAAGCTGGGGAATGCCGCGGCTGACCGTCGCGAAGGTCAGGCCGTCGCGCGGCACGCTGGTGGCGAGCCGGTTCGCCGCCGACAATCCGCCGGCGCCCGGCTGGTTCTGCACGACGATGTTGGGCTGGCCCTCGATGTATTGCGGCAGGTAGCGGCCGACGATGCGGGCCGCAATGTCATAAAAGCCGCCGGGCGAGAATGGCACGATGAGCTGCACGGTCTTGCCGGCGTAGAAGGCGGGCTCGGCGGCGCGCGCCGGGGCGGGCAGGAGGGTTGCGGCGGCGCCGAGCGTTGCGGCTTTCGCGAAAGCGCGACGCGTGAGTGTTGGGGGCGCCTTGAACGACATGCCAGTCTCCTCCGTGCGGCCAAGCGTGCGATGCGCGCAGCCTTTCGTGAAACCTATCGGCCCCGGCTGTGCTTGTGAACCCTGTGCCTGCGGCCTGTGGGTAATTGATCGAAATCATCGTGCAATGCGACGATGCGGTCCAGATGAGGCCGCCTCACGCCGGGATACTCGATGACGCCGCCCAATTCGAAGACTTTTCCCGAGCTCCTGCGCAGCGAATGGCGCCATCTCACCCGGGTCAACCAGAGCGACCGACCCTGGCAGATGCCGGTCGCCGCCGCCCTGTCGGCCGGGCTGCCGATCCTCGTCGGCGCGGCGACCGGACATCTCGACTACGGCATGGTCGCCTCGCTCGGCGGCATGGTGTTTCTCTATCTGCCGGGCACGCCGCTGCATCATCGCATGGTGACGCTGATGGCCTGCGCCTTCGGCCTCATCGCCTGCTACACGCTGGGCCTCGTCTGCCATTTCGTGCCGTGGGCGATGACGCCGCTGCTGACGCTCATCGTGCTGCTGGTGGCGATGGTCGTGCGCTTCTACCGGCTTGGTCCGCCCGGCGCGATGTTCTTCGTCGTTGCGGCTTCCATCGCCGCCTACACGCCCACAAGCGTTCTCGACGCGCCGCTGCGCATCGGCCTGATCACGCTGGGCTGTCTGCAGGCGGCCCTGATCGCGCTGGCCTACAGCCTCGTGCATCTGCGCGTGCGCGAACCGCTGCCGATCGAGCCGCTTCCCGAACCGGCCTTCGATTTCGTGATCGTCGACTCGATCATCATCGCGGCTGCCGTCGGCCTGTCGCTCGCCGTCGCGCAGGCGCTGCAGATGCCGCGCGCCTATTGGGTGCCGATCTCGTGTCTCGCCGTGGTGCAGGGCGTGTCGCTGCGCGCAGTGTGGAACCGGCAGGTGCATCGCGTCGTCGGAACGGGCGTCGGGCTTGGCCTCGCCTGGGTGCTGATCGCCCAACCGCTCGATGCGTGGAGCGTCGCGGTGCTGGTCATCGGGCTGAGTTTCATCATCGAGACACTGGTGGTCCGCCATTATGGATTTGCGGTCGTGTTCATCACCCCGCTGACCATCCTGCTAGCCGAAGCCGCGACGCTGGGTCTGGCGCCGGCCGGCGAGGTGATCGAGGCGCGCTTCTTCGATACGGCGCTGGGCTGCGCGATTGGCCTCGCGGGCGGCTATTGCCTGCACAATGCGGCGTTCCGCACGCGGGCAGGGGGGCAGATTCGCCGGCTCATTCCGGCGCGCCTCGTCAAATAGCGCCGTTCGAGTTGAACCGATGGGCTCGATCGCCTTTACTAGAGACAACAGATTTTCAAACGTGAGGTGTCCTTGTCCGCACATGTGCATGACAAAATTCCCGTCTGGTCGTGGCTCGCTCCCCTAGGCGCGCTGATCTTTCTTGGCGTCAAGGTCGCGGGGGTGGTGCCCGACACCCATCCTGTCGTGCTGACCCTCGCCGCCATCTTGCTGGGTTCCGCGGTCTTCGCGGCGGTTCATCACGCGGAAGTGCTCGCGGCGAAAGTGGGCGAACCGTTCGGCTCGATCCTGCTCGCCATTGCGGTCACGATCATCGAGGTCGCGCTGATCCTGTCGATCATGCTGTCGGCGGGCGAGAGCGCCAGCGCGCTGGCGCGCGATACGGTTTTCTCCGCCGTCATGATCGTGCTCAACGGCGTCGTCGGACTGTGCCTGCTGGTCGGCGGCAACCGCTTTCACGAACAGAGCGTGCAGATCCAGGGCGCGTCCGCATCGCTGGCCGTGCTCGGCACGCTCGCGACGGTGGCGCTGGTGCTTCCGAATTTCACGACGACGACGCCGGGCCCCTATTATTCGGCGTCGCAATTGATCTTCGTCGGCGCGGTCTCGCTATGCCTTTACCTCGTGTTCGTCTTCGTCCAGACCGTGCGTCACCGCTCGTATTTCCTCGAGGACGCCGCCCTGCCGGACGACGCCGTGCCGGCGATCAAGCCGGGACGGACCATCGTGATCGTGAGCTCGATCCTGCTGCCGGTGGCGCTGACCTGCGTGGTGCTGATCGCCAAGCTGCTGTCCTATCCGCTCGATCGTGCGGTGGCGGCGGCGGGCCTGCCGCATGCCGTCGTCGGCGTGGTGATCGCCGGCATCGTGCTGTTGCCGGAAGGCATTGCGGCGCTCAATGCCGCCCTGGCCAACCGGCTGCAGGGGAGCGTCAATCTTGCGCTCGGCTCGGCCATCGCCAGCATCGGGCTGACCATCCCGGCGGTCACGGTCGCGTCGCTGTCGCTCGGCACGCCGCTGGCGCTCGGCCTGTCGTCATCGTCGATGGTTCTGCTCTACCTGACGCTCTACATCTCGGCGCTGTCACTGGTGACCGGGCGCACGACGATCCTGCAGGGCGCCATTCATCTCGTGATCTTCGGCGTCTTCCTGTTCACCACGGCGGTGCCCTGAGGTTGCCGCCTCCACGCATGCACGGGGCTCATCGGTGCAGCAAAACTGGCGATTTCCGTTTGCCAGCTCGCCTGCCTATGTTGCCTCCACAAAAACCTCCGCATCGAGAGCCCTCATGACATCCATCTTCCCACGCCTGCTGCTCGCAGCCTCACTCACCAGCGCGGCTGCGCTTCTCGCCGCTCTGCCCGCGCAGGCGCTCGATCTCGCCGGCAAGACCATCACGCTGCTGGTGCCATACCCGACGGGCGGCGGCGTCGATCTGTGGGCGCGGTTCAATGCGCCGCTGCTGTCGCGGCATCTGCCCGGCAAGCCGACCGTGCTCGTGAAGAACATGCCGGGCGGCGGCTCGACGGCGGGCGCCAA
>JAQGKM010000182.1 GCA_028290125.1 Hyphomicrobiales bacterium
GACGACACGGCGCTCGACCATTGCGTGGCCGGGCATGTGTCGAGCGAAGGCGCGCACGCCGAAGTGCTGCGCCTGATCGGCAAGAAGCCATTGCTAGATCTCGGCATGCGGCTCGGCGAAGGCTCCGGCGCCGCACTTGCGGTCGGCCTGCTGAAAGCGGCGCTCGCCTGCCATCGCGACATGGCGACGTTCGAACAGGCGCATGTGCCGGGGCGGGCTTAACAACCCTCTCCCAGAGGGAGAGGGTGGCTGCGCAGCAGCCGGGTGAGGGGTTAGCACCTCTCCGGCTGAAACCGCAACCCCTCATCCGTCACGCTTCGCGTGCCACCTTCTCCCTTTGGGAGAAGGACATCTCGGATTGCTTCGCTGCGCTCGCACTGACGGCTATCTTACATATATCGCCCGCGCGTCATCCCTGAACTTCTTGCGTGATTCATCGCGCGAATAGAACATGTGTCCGCCCGAGTAGGTCTCGAACTTCACACGCGACGGGTCGCCGTAGTTCGGCATCTGGTCGAGCACCATCTGCGTCTCGAGATAGGGCGTGACGACATCCGTCAGCCCGTGGGCGATCAGCACCCGCAGGTTGGGGTCGAGCGCCAGCGCCTTGCGGAAATCGCTCACGGCTTCCGCGCCGCCATGCCCCCAGTCCCACTGGCGCGACGCCTGTTCGCTGATGAAGGCGTAACGCGCGCCCTCCACGTTCCAGTTGAGCTTGTCGTGATAGAGCGCGACTATCGCCGAGACGAGCGGCGCGTGCAGCCCGAGCCGCATCTGGTCGTCCGCGTCGCTGCGCGGAGAGAACGGCGTCGGGTCGAAACCCGCGACCGTCGCGTCATAGGCGCTGCCGATACGCTGCGTCTTGCGGTGCAGTTCGCGCAGGAAGACCTGCGAGGGAATGCGTCCGCCTAGATTGCGCACCAGCGCCGGATCGAGCGTCGTCAAATCGGACACGCGCCGCGTCAGCCGGTCGAGCGCCGCCGTATCCTTCACGCCGCGCATGAGGTCGGACAGAAACTCGCCGCGCGCATAGCTCTCGACATCGGCGAGCGCCGCACGCGTCACATCCGCGCCCTGCATCATGCGCGCCGAAGCTGCGTAGGACGGCAGACGCGCGACCTGATCGAGCAAGCCGCTGCGCTGGTTGAAGCGCGAGAAATCGAGCACCGGCGAGATCATCACGAGGCCCGACACGCCGTAACCCTGGTCGGTCTGCAAGGCGTGCGCGAGTTTCGGCGCGCGGAAGCCGCCGTAACTTTCGCCCGCAATATATTTCGGCGACAGCATGCGGTTGTTCTCTTCGATCCAGCGCCGGATCGTCGCCGCCAGAACGTCAATGTCGCCGTCTACGCTGAAGAAGCGCTTGCGCACGTCGTCGCCGCCGTAGATGCGGCTGTAGCCGGTGGCCGGCGGATCTATGAACACGAGATCCGTGAAGGCGAGCCAGGTTTCCGGATTGTCGACCGTCGCCGGCGAGGCCGACGGCACGGCCGCCTCTGCGTCCATGCGCAGGCGCCACGGCCCGAGCGCGCCGAGAGTGAGCCAGGCGGAGGCATAGCCCGGCCCGCCGTTGAACACGAAGGTCACGGGCCGCTGGGCGCCTTGCTGGTCGTCGCGCGTGAAAGCGATGGTGGCGACGTCGACGAGCGGCGTGCCCTGCGCGAGATCGAAGATGCGGATGGCGCCGGTCGTCGCCGTGAAGGCGATGTCACCGGTCCGGTGTTGCGTGACGGATTTTTGCGGCAGGGGTTTCAGGCGCTCCGCAGGCGCTGAGGGGCTGGGCCTCTGCTCGCCCTGTGCGCCACGTCCGCCGCGCGGCTGCTCGCCTTCGCCCTGCTGCGCGTGCAACGGCGCCTGCGCCATAAGAAACACGGCCAGAGCCGTGGTGAAAAGGCGTGACGCCATGGACCGTTTGCTCCCTCGGTGCTGCTTGGTCAGGGAGAATAGGGCGCGAGGCGGCAAACGCCAGTCACGCCGTCGTCACCGCTGCCTCAGGCGGCCCGGCGCACGACGCGACGCGGCGACGGCGGGCGGCGTTCGGGCTGGAACGGCGGCATGGCTTCGACCACGCGGTCGGCCGGGAACGTCACGGTCACTTCGGTGCCGGCGCGCAATTCGGATTCGATCGTGAACGTGCCGCCGTGCAGGTCGACGAGGCCCTTCACGATCGGCAGGCCAAGGCCCGATCCTTCCTCGGCGTTCTTCTGTGCGAGCGCGCCGCGTCCGAAGGACGACATGACGATCGGGATTTCATGCGGCGGAATGCCCGGACCGGTGTCGCGGATCGACAGATATTGTCCGCCGGTCTGTGTCCAGCCGCATTTCAGCGTGATGTGCCCGCCGTAGGGCGTGAACTTGACGGCGTTGTTGAGCAGGTTGAGCGCGATCTGACGCATGGCGCGCTCGTCGCCCCAGAGACGCGGCAACCGGCCCTCGATGGTTTCGCTGATCGTGATGCCGCGCTTTTCGGCGCGCAGCGACAGCACGCGCAGGCAATCTTCGACGATCTCCGCCAACGAGACGCATTCCTCGCGCAATTCGTAACGGCCCGCCTCGACGCGCGACAGGTCCAGGATCTCGTTGATGAGCATCAAGAGATGCTCGCCGCTGGAGTGAATGTCCTTCGCATAATCCTTGTAGGCCGGCACGGCGTGCTTGCCGAACAACTCGCCGGTCATGACTTCGGAAAAGCCGAGGATGGCGTTCAGCGGCGTGCGCAGCTCATGGCTCATTGTGGCGAGAAAGCGCGACTTGGCGAGATTGGCTTCCTCGGCGCGCCGGCGCGCCTCATCGGAATTCGCCTTCGATTCCTCGAGTTCGGAAATCAGGATGTCCTTTTCGAGCCGGAAGGCGAGGCTCGACAGGCTGGTCGCATACAGGCGATGCGCAAGAACGAGGAAGAACACCTGAGCGCCGATGCCGACGATCGCCATCGGCCAGGCGTTCTCCTGCCAGAGTGGATTCAGGTAGAGCACGACCGCGATCGTCGTCGGCGCGAGGCCGGCGTAGACCGCGAGCGGCACGGTCGACGACATCAGCGACATGATCGCGCCGATCAGCATCAGCGCGAACAGCACGAAGATGCGGGCCGTGGTGTCGGGCACGTTCACGAAGAGCGCAGTCAGCAGGGCCCATCCGGCGCCCTGGCAGAATTCCGTGGCGATGAACCGGCGGCGCCATTCCGCAACGACGACGCGCGCATCGGGCATCTCGAGGAGACGGCGCGCGGCGCCGAAGCTCATCACATGGCAGGCCCACACGAGGGCGAGCCAGACGAGCACATCGACGCCGGGGGCCCAGATGAAGGACATGATCGAGACGACGAGCGCGACGAGCGCCAGGGCAGGAGCCGAGGACATGCGGCTTTGCGCAAAGGTGCGGAGCAGTTCGAGATCGAAGGCGCGGTTGCCGGTCGTCGTGGTCAGCAGGCCGCAGGCCGCGCCGACACGTTGTGTCAGGCGCTTGCGCGCATGAGCGCCCGGACCGGCGAGGCGGTCACGTTCGATCAGATCGGCTGTTACTTCACTCATGACGCACGCAACACATCTGGAGGACTCCAGAAAACGAGGTCAAAGATGAAGCGGAAAGTTTAACGGCTTCATTTCCGGTCATCTTGCGTTTTAAGAAATTTGCGCAAGCTCTCGACTGCTTCCGTTGCGGCAATTCGCTTGTCGCAGCAGGACGTTCGGGCATGAAAAGGCCGCGTTTTCAGGCTCATTCCAGACGTTGCGGCGCCTCTTGAGCGCTCGCTGCGGTTGCACCGGCATAGCTTGCGTCTTAACCATCGCTGATGAAAAGCCTTACATCTCCATGCCTGACGACCTGACCGGCGATCAATCCCTACCGCGCTTGCTGGCCGAAATCGCCCGGTGCCGGATCTGCCGTGACGCGCCGCTCGCGGGGCCGTTGCCGCACGAGCCCCGGCCGGTGGTGCGCGTCACCGCGACCGCGCGGCTGCTTGTGGCGAGCCAGGCGCCGGGCATTCGCGTGCATGCGAGCGGGCTGCCGTTCGACGACCGCTCGGGCGACCGGCTGCGCGACTGGATGGGGGTCGATCGCGACACTTTCTACGACACGAGCCGCATCGCCTTCGCGCCCATGGGCTTCTGTTTCCCGGGCTACGATTCGTCGGGCGCCGACCTGCCGCCGCGCCGCGAATGCCGCCGCGCCTGGCACGATCGGCTGTTCGCGCTGCTGCCGCAGGTGGAGACGGTGCTCACGGTGGGCGGCTATGCACAGGATTATCACCTCGCGCGCTTCGGACTTTCGACCAAGAAAAGACCCATGACGGAAGTCGTGCAGGGGTGGCGAGACTATGCGCACACCCGTCCGCGCGTCATTCCGCTGCCCCATCCGTCTTGGCGCAATACAGGGTGGCTGAAGAAAAACCCTTGGTTCGAGGAAGAATTGTTGCCCATTTTGCGCGCTGAAGTCACAAGGCTTGTCTGAGCTACCGTTCAGCTTGCATTCATCGCCGTCGGCTTTGAATAAATGGAACTTGAACTATCGTTTCGAAAGGCCCGGGATGGCTTACCTGCTCCGCATCGTCACCGCTGTCCTCGTCACGCTGACGAGCCTGTCCTTCGTGGGCGGCGCTCAGGCGCAGGCGCCAGAGCCACGCATCGCGCTCGTGATCGGCAATTCCAGCTATCGCGCCGGCAGCCTTACCACGCCGGCCAATGACGCGGGCCTTGTCGCCCAGACGCTGACGCAGGCGGGCTTCGATGTCGTCGGCGCGCGCGACCTCGACCAGGAGGGCCTGCGTCGCTCGTTCCGCGACTTCATCGAAAAGGCTGCGGCGTCCGGGCCCGACACCATCGCCTTCGTCTATCTGGCGGGATACGGCCTGCAATATTCCGGCGAAAACTACTTTGCGCCGGTGGAGGCCAGCATCGCACGCGACTCGAGCGTGCCGATCGAAGCCTTGCGGATCTCCGATTTCACGCGCGCGCTGGCGGACCTTCCGCTGAAGGCGCGTTTCGTCGTGCTCGACGCCGCGCGCGCCAACCCGTTCGCGCCGACCGGGCAGCCGCTCGCCGGCGGCCTCGCGCTGGTCGAACCGGAGGCCGGCTCTTTGCTCGCCTTCAACGCCGCCCCTGGCACGATTGCGCCTGACGAAACCGGCGACTACGGCGCCTACGCCAGGGCGCTGTCCGAAATGCTGCACGAAGGCGGCCTCGACGTCGCCGAGATCTTCTCCCGCACGCGCCTGCGCGTGAGCGAAGCGACGCGCGGCGCGCAGGTGCCGTGGCACGCGACGCGGCTGACGCAACCGGTGGTCTTCTTCGAGCGCGCCGACGATGCGCCGCCGGTGCAGCAGGCCGAGGCGCCGCGAAATCGCGCCATTCGCGACCTGCCGGTCGTCGACGCCTATGCGCTCGCGCTGCAGCGCGACACGATCGACAGCTATCAGGAGTTCATGACCGCGTATCCGCGCGACCCGCTGAGCCCGCGCGTCGCGGCCATGCTGGCGGCGCGGCGTGAAGCCGTGACCTGGCGCCGCGCCGTGGCGCGCAACACGCCCGCCGCGTACTGGAGCTACATCCGCCGCTACCCGCGTGGGCCGCATGTCGCCGATGCGCACCGTCGCCTCGGGATCCTGTCGGCGGCCTTCGACCCGCCGGCCGTGTTCGACGAATATGACTTCGGCATCGCCGCGCCGCCGCCCGACGAATACGACTATGTGTCGGGTCCGGTGATGATCTTCGACGAGGCCGATTATCCGCCGCCGCCTCCGCCGCCGATCTATTTCCTGCCGCCGCGTCCGCGCGAATACATCGAGCTCCCGCCGCCGCGTTTCGCGAGCCCCGGCTTCCTGCCGATCCCCGTGCCGGTGTTCAGGCCGACCGCGCGGCCGTGGCGGGGCGAAGCCTATCGCCAGCCGGCCCCCGTGCGCCTGCCGGGCGGCGTGACGCCGCGCGACCCCGGCGCGCCGCCGCGGTTCGTTCCTCCGGTCCGCCGTCCCGATCTGCAGCAGCAGGTCGCGCCGCGCCCGCAGTTCCAGCCGCAACAGCAATTGCCGCCACAGCAGCAAAGGCCGCTTCCGGGCGTGCAGGCGCCGCTGGTGTCGCCGCAGATCACGCAGCAGCCCACGCGTCAGCAGCAGTTCCAGCAGCAGCAGCAATTGCGCCAGCAGGGCGAAGCGCAGCGCCAGCAGCAGATGCGGGCGCAGCAGCTGCAGCAGCAGCGTGACCAGCAGTCACGCGCGCAGCAATTCCAGCAGCAACGCGCCCAGCAGCAGCTGCAGCAGCAGACGCAGCAACGGGCCCAGCAGCAGCAATTGCAGCAGCGTGCCCAGCAGCAACAGCTGCAGCAGCGCGCCCAGCAACAGCAGCAGATGCAGCAACGCGCGCAGCAGCAGCAGTTCCAGCAGCAGCGCGCCCAACAGCAGCAGATGCAGCAGCAGCGTGCTCAGCAGCAGCAGTTCCAGCAGCAGCGCGCTCAACAGCAGCAGCAGATGCAGCGTGCCCAACAGCAGCAACAGCAGCAAATGCAGATGCAGCGCGCCCAGCAGCAACAGCAGCAGATGCAGATGCAGCGCGCGCAGCAGCAACAGCAGCAGATGCAGCAGCGTGCGCAACAGCAGCAGCAGATGCAGCAGCGCGCCCAGCAACAGCAGATGCAGCAAATGCAGCAGATGCAGCGTGCGCAGCAGCAGCAACAGCAGCAACGCCAGCAGCAGCAGCAACAGCGTCCGCAGCGCAACGATTGCGGCGTGCCGGGCAAGCCGCCGTGCCGCTGACGACTTCGCCGGCGCGGGTTCGTCCCGCGCCGGTCAGCCGTTCAGGCGCTTGATCAGGCTCGACGTGTCCCAGCGGGCGCCGCCCATTTTCTGGACCTCGGAATAGAACTGGTCGACGAGCGCCGTGACGGGCAGGTGGGCGCCGTTGCGGCGCGCTTCCGCAAGGCAGATGCCGAGATCCTTGCGCATCCAGTCGACCGCGAAACCGAAGTCGAACTTTCCGGCCGCCATCGTGCCGCTGCGATTTTCCATCTGCCAGGATTGCGCGGCGCCCTTCGAGATCACCTCGACCACGGCTTGCGGATCGAGCCCCGCCTTCTGGGCGAAATGCAGGCCTTCCGACAAGGCTTCGACCAGTCCGGCGATGCAGATCTGGTTGACCATCTTGGTCAGCTGTCCGGCGCCCGACGGGCCCATCAGCCGGCACGCGCGGGCAAAGGCGGCGATCACCGGTTCGGCGATCGCGTAGGGCGCCTCGTCGCCACCACACATGACCGTCAGCACGCCGTTCTCCGCGCCGGCCTGGCCGCCGGACACGGGCGCGTCGATGAAGTGCACGCCGAGCGTGGCGGCTATCGCATGAAGCTCGCGGGCGACATCGGCCGAGGCCGTCGTGTGATCGACGAAGACAGCGCCCTTGGCCATCGACGCGAAGGCGCCGTCCGTCCCGATCGTGACCGTGCGCAGGTCGTCATCGTTTCCGACACAGGCGAAGACGATGTCCGCGCCCTTGGCGGCGGCTGCCGGGGTCGGCGCCGCGCGTCCGCCGTGCTGCGCGACAAAGCTGTCGGCCTTGGCCGCGGTGCGATTGTAGACGCACACGTCATGACCCTTGGCGGCGAGATGCCCCGCCATGGGAAAGCCCATCACGCCAAGTCCAATGAAAGAAACGTTCGCCATCCGTCGGCTCCTCGTAAGCAGAGCGTCTGCGTCGCATGGACGAGCGCGCCCATCAAGACCCGCACGGCCTGGCTCTGGGCGAACCTGCGGCCACGGTTGTGTGCGCAACCGCAACACGCGTCACACAAAGGATTGAAACTCGGCGCTCTTTCAAGGAAGGCGGAGCCGAAGCATGGCGCGAGTCGAAGGCAAGCATTGAACGAAATGGCTGTGGCTGAGCACTTGCCGGACTTTCGCAATGCAGCAAATCAGGTTCGTGTATGAACTAAAGGTGCATAGCTCGAGCGATCATGCAGTCGTTTTTTCGATTGCGCCACCTTGGGCGAATAGGCTTGATACGTACCAACCGCAGCCCGTTCAGCGTGCCGCGAAAAATGTTTACCGGAGGAAGACCATGAGCATGAAACGTCGTCAATTCCTCAAGGCTGCGGGCCTTGGGGCCGCTGGTTCGGCGATCGCGGCTCCGGCCATCGCGCAGAGCGCGCCCGAGATCAAGTGGCGCCTGACCTCGTCCTTCCCGCGTTCGCTCGACACGATCTACGGCGCGGCGGAAATCATCTCCAAATATGTCGCGGAAGCGACCGACAATAAATTTCAGATCCAGGTTTTCGCCGGCGGCGAAATCGTGCCGGCGCTGCAGGCGCTCGACGCCGTGCAGAACGGCACGGTCGAGGCCTGCCATACCTGCCTGTACTATTACTGGGGCAAGGACCCGACCTTCGCCTTCGGGACGGCGGTGCCGTTCGGCCTCAACTCGCGCCAGCAGAGCGCGTGGATGTACAACGGCGGCGGCACGGAGCTCCTGAACGAGTTCCTCGAGCCCTACAAGGTCAACAACTTCCTCGCGGGCAACACCGGCACGCAGATGGGCGGCTGGTTCCGCAAGGAAATCAGCAAGCCGGCCGATTTCGACGGTCTCAAGATGCGCATCGGCGGCTTCGGCGGCGCGGTGCTGCAGAAGCTCGGCGCGGTGCCGCAGCAGATCGCCGGCGGCGATATCTATCCGTCGCTCGAAAAGGGCACGATCGACGCGGCCGAATGGATCGGCCCCTACGATGACGAGAAGCTCGGCTTCAACAAGGTCGCGCCGTTCTACTATTATCCCGGCTGGTGGGAGGGCGGCGCCATGCTGAACCTCGTCACCAATGTCGAGAAGTACAACCAGCTGCCGAAGTCCTACCAGGCGATCCTCAAGGCGGCCTCCGCCGCCGCGACGGTCGAGACGCAGGCCAAGTACGACCACGGCAACGTCGGCGCGCTGAAGCGCCTCGTCGGCGCCGGCACCAAGCTGCGCCCGTTCTCGCCGGAAGTGATGGAAGCCTGCTGGAAGGCGGCGAACGAAGTCTACTCCGAACTCAACGCCAAGAACGCGAAGTTCAAGAAGGTCCATGACAGCTACATGGCTTTCCGCAACGACGAATATCTCTGGTGGCAGGTCGCCGAGTTCAACTACGACAACTTCATGATCCGCCAGCGCGCCAAGGGCTGACGCTGGATTGTCGAAAAAAGAAAGCCCCGGGCGCGAGCCCGGGGCTTTTTTTATGCGCCTCGTCATTGCGGTGAGTGCAGCGACGCGGCAATCCATCTTCGCGTCAGCGCGCACCGTCGCCCGATGCCGTCATTGCGAGCGCAGCGAAGCAATCCAGAAGCCGCGGAATGTGTGTGCGTCGCGTCACGTCGGTTTCAGCA
>JAQGKM010000252.1 GCA_028290125.1 Hyphomicrobiales bacterium
TCGCCCGCACGCGCGACGAAGCGCGCCGCGCCGCGCCGCTGGCGAAATTCGAGACGGAAGAACAGACGCCGGCGATCACCATCGAGCAGGGCGCGGAGCGCGGCGAGATCGTGCTGCCCGATTACGATTTCGGCCGCGGCGACGCGCCCGCAGCTTTGGCGGCTGCGCCGAAATCGCTGAAGGGCCGGCTGATGATCGGCGGCCAGGAGCATTTCTATCTCGAGGGGCAGGCGGCTTTCGCCGTGCCGGGCGAGGCGGGCGACGTGCTCGTCCATACCTCGACGCAGGATCCGACCGAGGTCCAGCACATCGTGGCGCGCGTGCTTGGCTGCCCCGACTCCTATGTCGTGGCGGAGACGCGTCGCATGGGCGGCGGCTTCGGCGGCAAGGAGAGCCAGGCGGCGCAGGTGGCGGCGATCGCCGCGCTCGGCGCCAAGGTTACGGGGCGCCCCTGCAAGTTCCGGCTCGACCGCGACGACGATTTCGTCATGACCGGCAAGCGCCATGACTTCCGCGCCGACTGGTCGGTCGGGTTCGAGCCCGACGGACGGCTCACCGCTTATGACGTGCAGCTCGACGCCAATTGCGGCTGCTCGGCGGACCTGTCGCCCGGCGTCGTCGACCGCGCCATGTTCCATGCGGCGAATGCCTATTACGCGCCGACCGTCGCGATCCGCACGCGGCGCCTGCGCACCGACATCGCGTCCAACACGGCGTTCCGTGGCTTCGGCGGGCCGCAGGGCATGCTCGCCATCGAGCGCGTGATGGACGCCATCGCGCATGAGACCGGGCGCGATCCGCTCGACGTGCGCAAGGCCAACCTGTTGCGTCCCGGCGCAGATCTCACGCCCTATGGCATGAAGCTGACCGAGACAGGCACGCTGCCGGCGCTGCTCGACAGGCTGGAGCGGACCTCCGATTACCGCGCGCGCCGAGCGGCGATCGAGGCGCATAACGCCGCCGATCCGATCATCCGGCGCGGCCTGTCGCTGACGCCGGTCATGTTCGGCATTTCGTTCACGCTGGTCTCGCTCAACCAGGCGGGCGCGCTGGTCCATGTCTATCAGGATGGTTCGATCCATCTGAACCATGGCGGCACCGAGATGGGGCAGGGGCTCTTCACCAAGGTCGCGCAGGTCGTCGCCGAGGAGTTCGGCGTGCCGCTCGACTACGTGCGGATCACCGCAACCAACACCGCCAAGGTCCCCAACACCTCGCCGACCGCCGCGAGCTCCGGCTCGGACCTCAACGGCATGGCGGCGCGCATCGCGGCCTCCGCCATCAAGGGCCGCATGGCAGAGGTCGCGGGCGCGATGTGGGATATGGCGCCGGATGAGGTGACGTTCCGCGAAGGCCGCGTCTTCGGCGGCAATGAGTCCGTGTCGTTCAAGGATCTCGCCCGCCGCTGCCGCATCGAGCGCGTACAATTGTCGGAGGCGGGTTTCTACAAGACGCCGCATCTCGACTGGGACCGCCACAAGAAGACGGGCCGTCCTTTCCTCTACTTCGCCTACGGCGCCTCCTGCTCGGAAGTCGCCATCGACACGCTGACCGGCGAGACGAAGGTGCTGCGCGTCGACATCCTCCACGATGTCGGCAAGTCGCTGAATCCGGCGCTCGACATCGGCCAGATCGAAGGCGGCTTCGTGCAGGGCATGGGGTGGCTTACGACCGAGGAACTGGTGCACGACGCCAAGGGGCGGCTGCTCACCCATGCGCCGTCGACATACAAGATCCCGGTTGCCGCCGACGTGCCGCGCGACCTGCGCGTCGCCTTGTTCGAGAACGTCAATCGCGAGGACACTATCCACCGCTCGAAGGCGGTGGGCGAACCGCCGCTCATGCTCGGCATCAGCGTCTTCAGCGCCATCGTCGACGCGTTGCACGGACTGGCTCCCGGCGTTCACGTCGCGCTGGATGCGCCGGCGACTCCGGAACGCGTGCTGCTGGCCGCCGAGGCGTTGAAGGCTGCACGCGGAAGTTGAACCAACACATGAGCTTCGCGCTGATTCAAAGTCTCAAGTCGGCGTGTCAGGTGACTCATTCCAAATGGGTTTCGACCACGAGGCCGCGATGCTGATGACGCGTCTGGCTTCTCTCCTCGCCAAGGGTGAGCGCGTTGTTCACGTAATGGTTGAGCGCGCGCAAGGCTCGACGCCGCGCGAGGCGGGCGCCGCCATGCTGGTGCTCGAGAGCGGCGACTTCCACGGGACGATCGGCGGCGGCGCGCTCGAATGGGAAGCGCTGCATCTCGCGCGTTCGATGTTCGCTTCAGGCCAGCCTACGGTCATCAGGCGCGATTTTCCACTCGGCCCCGAACTCGCCCAGTGCTGCGGCGGGCGCATGGCTCTCCGCTTTGAAATGTTCGCGCCGGAGGATGTGTCGCGTATCGCCCAGCGGGCTGCGAGCGACGAGTCTGGCGAGCTGACGCCGCTCGCCCTGTTCGGCGCCGGCCATGTCGGACGCGCGCTTGTTCTGGCCTTGGCGCCGCTGCCCTTCCGCGTGCGCTGGATCGACAGCCGCGCGGAGGCCTTCCCGGCGCTGGCGCCGGCCAATGTCGAAATGCATGCGCCCGCTGATCCGGTCGCCGAGATCGACGCGCTGGACGCCGGCGCCTTCATCCTCGTGATGACCCATTCCCACCCGCTCGACCTCGCCATCGTCTCGCAGGCGCTGGCGCACGACTTCCCCTTCGTCGGCTTGATCGGCTCGGACACGAAGCGCGCCCGGTTCGAAAGCCGCATGCGCGATGCGGGCATGTCCGACGCCGCGCGCGAGCGGCTGGTGTGCCCCGTCGGCGTCGAGGGGATCGACGGAAAAGAACCCGCCATCATCGCCGCCTCCATGGCGGCAGCGCTGCTGCGCGCCCGCGAACTCACGAGGACCACGCCATGAGTCACGATCCCGCCGACCTCGACCGCCAATTTCTTCGCCGCGCCGTCGCCCTGTCGAAGGAGCGCATGGAGGCGAACCTGGGCGGGCCGTTCGGCGCCGTCATCGTCAAGGACGGGGCGATCATCGCCGAGGGCTGGAACGAGGTGACGTCGGCGCTCGATCCGACGGCCCATGCCGAAGTCACGGCGATCCGCCGCGCCTGCCAGGCGGTCGGGCATTTCTCGCTGGAAGGCGCGACGCTCTACTCCAGTTGCGAGCCTTGCCCGATGTGCCTCGCGGCAACCTATTGGGCGCGCATCGGGCGGCTTGTCTTCGCCAACACGCGCGACGAGGCGGCGTCGATCGGTTTCGACGACGCCTTCCTGTATGGCGAAATGCCCAAGGATCCGCTCAAGCGCGAACTGCCGACAGACCACGTCGCCCTCGACGAAGCGCGCGAGGTCTTCGAGCTTTGGCGCAACAAGGTCGACAAGATCGCTTACTGACCTACTTCGGGTCGGGCGTCGGCCCGCCTGGCGTTTCGCCGGGTGGCGTGACCGCCTGCGGCGGGATCACCGGCATCGTTCCGACATTGGGCGGGGTTTGCGTCATGTCCGCGTCGCCGCTGGCCGGCGGGGCGATCACCCCGTCGGTCCGGCTGAGCTTCTCTGACAATGTGGGCTGCCCGCCGGCGGAAGGCGCCGGAGTCGACGGCGTCGTTTGCGCCAGAGCAGCGCCGGGCAGGGCGCTACCCAGCGCAAGCAGTATCGTGAACCGAAGCTTTGGCATGATGTCTCCTCAAGTGTCATGGGGCGAACGTTCGCGCGCACGGCGCAGTTCCTGCGCTCCCCGGCGCAACCAAGCTGGCTGCGGCCTCGTTATGTCGGCGATCCACGAGACGGGGGAGCATTCCATGCCGAGCATTCGGGAAGCACGCATACTCATCATGGCGACGGATGGCTTCGAGCAATCGGAACTGCTGGTTCCGCTCACCAAGCTCCGCGACGCCGGTGCGAAGGTCGAGATTGCGGCGCCTGAAGGCGCAGTCGAGATCAAGGGCTGGGCCGAGAAGAACTGGGGCCAGAAAGTCCCGGTCGATCTGGAAATCGCCGCCGTCGATATCGACGATTACGACGCGCTCGTGCTGCCGGGCGGACAGATGAACCCGGACGTCTTGCGCATGAACGACGACGCCGTCGCGCTCGTGCAGGAATTCATCGACGCCGGGAAACTCGTCGCGGCGATTTGCCATGCGCCCTGGCTGCTCGTCGAGGCGGACGCGGTCGATGGACGTTGCGTCACGTCGTGGCCGTCAGTGCGCACCGACATCGAAAACGCGGGCGGCGAATGGGTGGATCGTGAAGTGGTGGTGGACGATGGCGTCATCACCAGCCGCTCGCCCAAGGATCTCGACGCCTTCGTGGCGGCGATCATCGAGCAGATCGAAGCTGAAGCGCCGAGCGAAGAACGCAAGCACGCTTCGTAGGCTGTGAGCGCACCCTCTCCCATCGGGAGAGGGCGGACTCGGGGCAGAAGCCCCGAGCCGGGGTGAGGGGCTACGGTCTCACCGGCAAAGTCCAAACCTCTTATCCGTCATGCTTCGCATGCCACCTTCTCCCTCAGGGAGAAGGATAACTCACACCGCGGCGTGGCGCGCGGCGTTTTCCATGCCGGCGACGCACGTGCACCAGTCCTCGGAGTCGCGCTCGATCGCGCGTTCGACGATGTGGTGCAGACCGCGCAGGATCGGCATGTCTTCATGCGCGCAGAGATCGCGCAGCTCTTCCCAGTCGGCCGCAGCGGCTTCCGCGCTGAACGTGCGCACGGCGCGCGCGGCATAGGCGCCAACGCGCATGTTTTCATGGTTCGCCGCGCGGGCGACGCGCGCATGGAAGGCGGGGCCGATCGAGATCACGCCGGCTTCCGCAACGGCGTCGTGCGAGCAGGTGATGATGAGCTCTTTGATGAGCATTGTGGCTCTCCCCGAAAATGGATGAATTGGAATGGCATCGTCTGTGTAGAGGCGCTTCCTGACGCGGTGATGACGCCTTTGCGTTTTAATCGCGAAAGGACGCCAACAAACAAACGCAAGTCTTAACGCGCAGTGGGATTCGGCTAAGCGACCGAGGGCACTTTAGCCATGGCACGCTGGCCCGCGAGCGCGTCGAGATACTCGCCGCACCAGCGTTGCACATTGTGCTCCTTGAGATAGTGGATCATCGGTTTGATCCGGCTGACCCGCTCTTCCAGAGGCATGTCGAAAGCCGCCTTGAAGGCGTGCGCCATGCCATCCGTGTCGTAAGGATTGACCATGATCGCGCCCCGCAGTTCGCGTGCGGCGCCCGCGAAACGCGAGAGCACCAGCACGCCGGGATTTTCTTCATTCTGGGCGGCGACAAATTCCTTCGCAACGAGATTCATGCCATCTCGCAAAGGTGTGACCACGCCGATGCGCGCACAGCGATAGAGGCCCGCCAGCGCGGCGCGCGCGATGGATTTGTTGACGTAGCGGATGGGCGCCCAGTCGATGTCGCCAAACTTGCCGTTCACCCGGCCAGCGACTTCCGCGACCTCGCGATTGATCTCCGCATATTCGGGAATCTGCTCGCGCGTCGTCGGTGCGATCTGGAGGGCGTAAAACTGGTGCCGGTAATCCGGATACAGTTCAAGAAAGCGTCCGAACGCCTCGATGCGCTGCGGGATGCCCTTCGAGTAATCGAGACGGTCGACGCTGAGCGCCAGCATCTTGCCCTCGAGCGACTTCTCCAGTCGACGGCTCGTCGGCGACAGCGGCTCCTTGGCGAAGCGGATGAATTCTTCCGTGTCGATCGAGATCGGAAAGACGCCGACCTGGGTCGTGCGCCCGAACGCGTCGATGCGTCCGCACGGGTCGCTTTCGATGCCCATCTCCTCGCGCAGATAGGCGAGGAAATTGTCCATGAACTGCTTCGTCTGGAAGCCGACGAGATCGTAGCAGGCGAGGTTCGCCGCGAGCCGCGCGTGGTTGGGCAGAATGACCAGCAGCTCGGGCGCCGGCCACGGAATGTGCAGGAAGAAGCCGATGCGGTTCTTCACCCCGAGCGCGCGCAATTCGGACGCCAGCGGGATGAGATGATAATCGTGCACCCAGATGACATCGTCAGGCTTCAGCATCGGCGCGAGCGTGCGCGCGAACGTCTGGTTGACGCGGTAATAGCCGGCCATGTCGCGCCGCGCGAATTCGGTCAGGCCGGGACGATGGTGGAAGAGGGGCCACAGGGCGCGATTGGCGAAGCCGTTGTAGTACTCGTCGTGATCGCGCTGCGTGAGGTCGATGGTGACGTAGTCGACATTGTTCCAGCGCACTTCCGAGGTCTTCGGCTCGCCGTCCATGCTTTCCGAGGTTTCGCCGCTCCATCCGAGCCAGATGCCGCCCTGGTGCTCCAGGGCATTGCGCACGGCGACCGACAGGCCACCGGCTGAATAACGTTCGTTCGGCTTCGGAATACGATTCGACACGGCGATCAAACGGCCCAAGGCACTCACTCCCCCTGCGCCATTGGCGCTAAAACGCGTCCTCCCAAGCCGTTGAGAGGCGCAAGGCCGCGCGTATAAGCCCGACCATTGAATAAGACTGGGGGAAGTTCCCCCAGAGCGCCCCGCTTTTCGGATCAATGCCCTCCGAGAGAAGACCGAGCCTGGAGCGATGCGAGAGCAGACGTTCGAAGATCTCGCGGGCTTCAGCGCGCCGCCCCACCGCGGCAAGCGCCTCGACCAGCCAGAAGCTGCAGATGACGAATGAGATCTCAGGCGGTCCGAAATCGTCCGCGCGACGATACCGGAACAGATGGTCTCCTTCGCGCAGTTCGGATTCGATCGCCTTCAGCGTCGACAGGAAACGCGGATCGTCTGCGCGGACAAATCCGAGTTCCTGCAAAAGCAGCAGGCTGCCGTCGAGATCCTCGCCATCAAACGTTGCAACGAACGAGCTGCGCCTTTCGTTCCACGCCCGTTCCCATATGCCGGCGTGCATGCGCTGCGCGCGATCGCGCCAGACTTCCGCGCGATCGTGCAATTCGAGCCGCACGGCGATGCGATGCAGGCGGTCGCAGGCGGCCCAGCACATCACGCTCGAATGCGTATGGATTTCGGCGCGCGTGCGGAATTCCCAAAGGCCGGCGTCAGGCTCGATCCAGCGACGCGCCGCTTCCTCGCCGAGACGCTCCAGCTGTTTGAAGAGGCCGATGCCACCAGGCCGCGCGAGGCGCTGGTCGAAGAAGCTCTGCGTGACGGCCAGAATGACGCTGCCGTAGCCGTCATTCTGGATCTGGTCGTAGGCGCCGTTGCCGAGCCGCACCGGGCCCATG
>JAQGKM010000369.1 GCA_028290125.1 Hyphomicrobiales bacterium
CTGCATGATCGGCTGGTCGGGCTTGCCGCTGTGGGTGCGGAACCACCATTGCAGATAGCCGATCCACAGCACGAGTTCGGTGATCGCCGCCGCGCGCGGATTGATCTCGATGCCGACAAACTGACGCGGCGTGATGGAATCCACCTCGTTGAACATCTGTTCGCCAAGCGAGGCGAGCGCGTCGAGAACCTCGCCCTCAAGCCGCTTCATCAATTCGAGCGACACATAGAGAAAGTTGCCTGTGCCGCAAGCCGGATCGAGCACGATCGTCTCGCGCAGCTTCTTCTGGAAATCCGTCACCTGCCGGATGGCCGCCTTTTCGTCGCCAGCCGTTCGCAGCCCGTCGGCTGTCGTACAGACATTGTCCCACTCGGCGCGCAACGGCTCAATCAGAGTCGCGTTGACGACCTGCTCGACATAGGCGCGCGGCGTGTAATGCGCGCCGAGCTTGCGCCTCTCCTCGGGATTGAGCGCCTGTTCCAGCAAGGTCCCGAAGATGGCGGGCTCGACCTGCCGCCAGTCGGCGCGCGCGGCCTCGAACAGCTCGCCGATTTCTTCCGCCGGCAGATCGAAGACGCGCCGATCCTTGAACAGTTTGCCGTTGAAACGCATCACGTCCGTTTCGAGCGCATAGGCGAAGCCGCCCGTGTCCATCGCCTCCCACAGCTGCGACACGAGGCGTTGAAACAGCTTCGGCTCCTTCCGGCACTTGTCGAGCACGGTGCGAAACGAACCGCGCGGCAGGAGCTCGATGTCTTCGGCGAACATCGTGAACAGGCAGCGCATGAGGAACAGCGCGACCTGTTCGGGATCGTGCAGCGGCCGCCCCTTCGCGTCGCGCAACGCCTCGAGATGTTTCGAGACCGAGGCGATGCGCGCCGCCACCTCGCGCGTCACGCGCGCGGATTGCTTCGCGGGATCGAGCTTGTGCGGGTCGTTCCAGATCAGGCGCAAGCGCTCCCTGATCTTGTCGTCGTGCAGATCGTCCATGAAGATCCGGAAGGATTTCCGGTCGGGAAACTGCGCGTAGTTTTTGCCCTGCCCCGTGAAGTCGGCGAAGAGCTCGATGCAATAGCCGATGTCGCAGACGATGATGAAGGGCGGCCAGCCGTCGGCGGCGGGCAAGGCCTCTGCGTATTTCTTCGCCTGGCTGCGCGCATTCACCATCAGCACGTCCCAACGGCGGGAAAACCGATCCTTCTGTGCGGTCGGCGCGGGCATTTGAGCCGTATCGAGGCCGAGCTCGCTGTATTTCTCGGAGCCGGGTTTCCGGCTTTGCTTGGCCTCGAGAACGAAGGAGCCGCGCCGATAGAGATCGATGCGACCGTTCGTGATCGCGCCTTCCGGATCAAGGAATTTGACGCCACGCTCGAAGCAATAGGCGTTCCGCGACGCATCCGCAGTCGCGGGGTCGGGTCGGTCGACGCCGATCAGGTCGCACAGCTCGGTGAGGAACAGCGAGTAATTCGCCCGCTCCTGCCCGCCTTCGCCCGTGGACCAACGTGAGATGAAAGCCGAAATCGCGGCTGGAGACTCTGAGCTGGGCAATGAACTTCAATATCAAAATGAATCAGCAACAGCACAGTCTAAGCTCAGTTCGAGTTTCTCGCCAAGCGTCATGGGCGGCGCGCCCCGAGTGCTCCCTCGTCATTGCGAGGAGCCGCAGGTGACGTGGCAATCCATCTTAGAATCGCTGCCATGAGATGGATTGCCGCGTCGCTTCGCTCATCGCAATGACGAGGCCAAGGCCGCGCGACCCCCACCTCGCTCGGGCTCTCGCCCGAGTCGTCCTCCCCGCAAAGGGGAGGAGGTTTGGATTCATCGCTTGCAGGCAGGTCCGATCAGCGAAGGCCCGACCCGGCCGCGCCAACAAGCGTGCGCCCACCCTCCCCCTTGTGGGGAGGAGGTTTGGAGTCGTCGCTTGCAGGCAGGCCCGGGGAGCTCACGCGCCTCGCAATGACGCGGAAATTCCTTTAAAGACCCGGGCATGGCCACAGACGTCACCCTCCCCGCTGCCGCGCTTGCTGGAGTGCTCTCTTTCCTGAGCCCCTGCGTGCTGCCGCTTGTGCCGCCCTATCTCACCTTCATCGCCGGGACGACGCTCGAGGAGCTGGCCGACGAGGGCGTGAAGACGGCGCGGCGGGATGTGGCGTTGGCGGCGATCCTGTTCGTCGCCGGTTTCTCGACCGTGTTCGTCGCGCTCGGCGCCACGGCGTCGCTGTTCGGTCAGGTCATCCGCGCGCATCTCGATGTGCTGTCGGCGCTGGCGGGCCTCGCCATCATCGCCATGGGGCTGCACTTTCTGGGGCTGTTCCGCCTCGCCTTCCTGTATCGCGAGAAGCGCGTGCAGGTGGAAAAGCCGGTCGGCGTGTGGGGCGCCTATCTGATGGGGCTCGCCTTCGCGTTCGGCTGGACGCCCTGCATCGGCCCGATCCTCGCCGCCATCCTGGCGGTCGCCGGATCGGAAGACACGGTCTCGCGCGGCATGGTGTTGCTCGGCGTCTATTCGGCGGGGCTCGGCGTCCCGTTCCTGCTGGCGGCGCTCGCCATCGAGCCTTTCATGGCCTTCATCACCCGCTTTCGCCGGCACTTCGGCAAGGTGGAAAAGGTCGTGGGCGCCCTGCTGGTGCTGACCGGAATCGGCTTTCTCACCGGCGCGATGCAGAGCATGAGCTTCTGGCTGCTCGAGACATTCCCCGTGCTGTCGCGGCTCGGCTGACCCTCGACAGCCTTGGGGCGCGCGCCTATCTACGGGGCGTCTCCCCTCTCGAAAGACTGCCCATGCGCTCGTCCGACGCCGACATTCTCATCATTCCGGGCCTGAACAATTCCGGTCCGGGCCATTGGCAGACGCGTTGGGAGCAGAAGCTGTCGACCGCGCGTCGCGTCGAGCAGGACAATTGGGAGCGGCCCGACCACGCACGCTGGACCGGCGCCGTGCGCGACGCCGTGAACCGTGCGGAAAAGCCCGTCATCCTGGTGGCGCATTCGCTCGGCGCGCTGGCTGTCGCGCATGCGGCGCAGGAGTTCACGCCCGGCAAGGTCGCGGGCGCGTTTTTCGTCGCGCCGCCGTCGGAAGACTGGATGCGCGCCCACCCGCTGCCGCTCGGCGGCTTCGAGACGCATCCGCGCGCCCCCCTGCCCTTCCCGTCGTTGCTGGTCGCGAGCCGCAACGATCCGCACGCGAGCTACGACGCCAACGAGGATCTCGCCAACGCCTGGGGATCGGCGATCCTCGACGCCGGCGAGGCCGGACACATCAACGCCGATTCAGGCCACGGCCCGTGGCCGGAAGGCCTGATGAGTTTTGCGGCCTTCCTGTCGCGACTGAAGTGAAGACGCGGTCTCAATAATAGCGCGGCCGCCGGTAGCCCGGGCCCCAGGTGTAGGGACGCGGATAGACGTAGACCGGCTCGCGGCGCTCGATATAGACCACCTCGCGGCGCGGCGGCGGCGCCTGCTCGATGACGTCATGCCCGCGCGCGCTCATGCATTGCGCATAGGCGAGATCGTAACGGCCCTGCACCGCCCCGCCGGCTTCGCGCGCGCTGTTCGAGCCGACGAGCGCGCCCGTC
>JAQGKM010000379.1 GCA_028290125.1 Hyphomicrobiales bacterium
ACTATATCCGCAAGGCCCTCGTCGGCGGCGCGGTGGAGAAAGACTGGGACCTGCTGGCGGTGTGACGCGCGCGCCGAACGCTTCACCCTCCCCTCTGTGGGGAGGGCGAGGCGGGCAAAGCCCGAGCGGGGTGGGGTCGTGAGGCCTCACGATCCTGACAAACATTCGTGCCTGGAGTGCTTCGCTCCGCTCGCAATGACGGACGACAATTATTCGCAATCCCAAGGCCGTCATTGCGAGCGCAGCGAAGCAATCCAGAGGCCCCACGTGAGGCATGGATCGCCGCGTCGCTGCGCTCCTCGCAATGACGCTCAGCGATGAATCGGATCGACCCACAAAACCTCTTCGGGCGACTCCGCCGCCGCAATGTCGAGGTTCACCACCGTCGCCTGCCCGTCCGAGCGCACCAGCACGCATTCGAGCGCCTCGTCCGCCAGCGCGTTGATTTCCTGGTGGGGCACGAAGGGCGGGACGAAGATGAAGTCGCCCGGCCCGGCCTCGGCGGTGAACTCCAGCGCCTCGCCCCAGCGCATGCGCGCCCGGCCCTTCACCACGTAGATCACGCTCTCGAGCGGACCGTGATGATGCGCGCCGGTCTTCGCGCCCGCATGAATCGTCACCGTCCCGGCCCAGAGTTTTTGCGCGCCGGCGCGGGCAAAATCGATCGCCGCCTTGCGGTCCATGCCGGGCGTCTGCGGCACGCTGCCACCATCGAGCGCACCGGCTGAAATCACCCGCACGCCGTCATGCTTCCACCGGGGCTGGTCCGCATCAGTCATGGCCGTCTCCTCTTGCGAGCGCGACCATCCAGCATCCGTGCGCAATTTTCAATCAGGCCGGCGCCAGCGCCTTCTGATGCGCGCTCGCGATCTTGCGCAGTTCCGGCACACAGGAGCCGCAATTGGTGCCGGCCTTCAGCGCGACGCCGATCTCCTCCGCGCTCGTCGCCTTGCCGGAGGCCAGGCAATCGCGGATCGCCACGAGGCTCACGCCGAAGCAGGCGCAGATTGTCGGACCGGCATCGGCCATTCCGCTCGCGTCGCGGCCCGACAGCACGAGCTTGCGCTCCGCCGCCGTGATGGCATCGGCGCCGAACAGGCCTTTCACCGCATCCCAGCCGCAGGCATCGGCCGATGGCGCGACGAACAAAGCGCCGACCAGCGCAGCGCCGTCGAACGCCGCCATGCGATAGACCCCCCCGGCTTCGTCGTAGAATTCGGCCAGCGCGCAGCCTGCAAACATCGCGCGCGCCCGCTCGACGACGTCGCCCAGCGCGACATCGGTCGCAAACAGGCGCCCCTGCCCGCCCACCACCGACACGCGCGCCGACCAGTACGCCTCGCCCGGATCGACATCGCCGCGCGCCAGCACGAAGCCATGCCGTGCGAACGACACCGGCGCGATCGCCACGGCTGTGGCCTTCAACTCCGGCTGACCGGACCACCGATCCACCGCCGGCTGCACCAGGGCGCCGACGCGGCCATCCGACGACGTTTCCGCGCTCCAGTGAATCGGCGCGAACACCTCTCCCTTGCGTTGCGCATCGCTGACGCGCGCGCGCAGCACCGCACGGCCATGGCGCGACGTAACGACCACGAAGCCGCCATCGATCACGCCAGTGCGGGCGGCGTCCTCCGGATGCACGGTCGCGAACGGCTCGGGCAAATGCGCGCCGAGCCGCGGCGACAGGCCCGTGCGCGTCATCGTGTGCCACTGGTCGCGCACGCGGCCCGTGTTGAGAAGCAGCGGAAACTCCGTGCAGGCGATGTCCTTCAGCGCGGGCTCTTCGAGCGCATGGAAACGCGCGCGCCGGTCGGGCGTGAAGAAGCCGCCCTTGGCGAACAGCCGCTTCGCCGGCGCGCCATTGGCGCGCGCGGGCCATTGCACCGGCGCCATGTCGTTGTAGGCGACGTCTCCCTGGTCGAGCGCGCCGATGTCGAAATCACGGGCGCCGTCGTTCTCGAAGGCCGACAGACGCGCATGTTCGGCGAAGATCTCGCCGGGCGACGAAAACGAGAAAGCCGCGCCGAAGCCAAGCCGCTTGGCGACTTCGCAGACGATCCACCAATCGGGACGCACTTCGCCCGGCAGATCGAGAAACGCGCGTTGACGCGAGATGCGGCGCTCGGAATTCGTGACCGTGCCGTCCTTCTCGCCCCAGGCTGCAGCGGGCAGCAGAATCTGCGCGCCGCAGTTCATCGTGTCGTTGGAGCGCATGACCTCGGACACGACGAACAGGTCGAGCCCGCGCATCGCCTCGCGCACATGGTCGGCGCGCGGCAGCGACACTGCCGGGTTGGTCGCCATGACCCAGAGCGCGCGAATGTCGCGCGCCGCGATGGCGTCGAACATCGCCACGGCTTTCAGCCCTTCGCGCGTCGCCATGCGCGGCGCGCCCCAGAAGCGGCGCACGCGATCGACCTCGTGCGCCTCGAAGCCCATATGCGCCGCAAGCATGTTCGACAAACCGCCGACCTCGCGCCCGCCCATGGCGTTGGGCTGGCCGGTCAGCGAGAACGGCCCCATGCCCGGGCGCCCGATGCGGCCGGTCGCGAGATGACAATTAATGATCGCCTCGACCTTGTCGGTGCCCTGCGCCGACTGGTTGACGCCCTGGCTCCAGGACGTGACGGTCTTGCCGGTGGCGATCCACAGATCGATGAAGGCCTGCAAATCGGCTGGCTCGAGTCCGGCCTTTCGCGCCGCTGTCTCAACATCGGGCGCGAGCAGACGCGCCGAGGCGAGCGCGACGTCGAGGCCGCTCGTGTGCTGCTCGATATACGAGGCGTCTGACGCGCCGCGCTCGACGATGGCGACGAGCAGCGCGGCGAAGATCACGCTGTCCATGCCGGGCGCGACCGGCAGGAAGAGATCGGCTTCCTCGGCGCTCGCGGTGCGGCGCGGATCGATCACGACGATCTTCGCGCCACGCTCGGCGCGGTTCTTCAGCATGCGCTGGAACAGCACCGGATGGCACCACGCCGCGTTGGAACCGGTGAGCACGATCAGGT
>JAQGKM010000298.1 GCA_028290125.1 Hyphomicrobiales bacterium
GCGCGCCGGCTCGGCGCAGCCGGCTTCGCCCACGACGCGCGCCGGAACGCCCGCCACGGTCTTGTTGTGCGGCACCGGCGCCAGCACGACGGAACCCGCCGCGACGCGCGCGCAATGCCCGACCTCGATATTCCCCAGAATCTTCGCGCCGGCGCCGATCAGCACGCCGTGGCGACTCTTCGGATGCCGATCGCCGCGTTCCTTGCCGGTGCCGCCGAGCGTCACATCCTGCAGCAGCGACACGTCATCCTCGATCACCGCCGTCGACCCGACGACGAGGCCCGTCGCATGGTCGAGGAAGATGCCCTTGCCGATCTGCGCCGCCGGATGCACGTCGGTCTGGAACACCTCCGACGAGCGGCTCTGCAGGTAGAGCGCGAAATCCTTGCGTCCGCGCGTCCACATCCAGTGCGCCAGGCGATGCGTCTGGATGGCGTGGAAACCCTTGAAGTAGAGCACCGGCTCGATCAGCCGCGTGCAGGCGGGATCGCGGTCGGCGACGGCGAGAATGTCGGCGCGGATCGCCTCCAGGATCGACGGCTCGGCGGCGATGGCCTCGAGATAATGCGCGCGGATCAGCGCGCCCGGGACCGCCGTGTGGTCGAGCCGCGCGGCGACGCGGTCGGCGACGATTTCCGCGATGCTCGACAGATTGAGAATCGCCGCGCGGATGAAGCCCGCGAGCTCGGGCTCACGCTGCACGGCTTCCTCGGCCTCGCTGCGCAGGCGCAGGAAGATCGGGTCCGCCTCGTTGAAGGCGATGATTTCAGCCGGTTGCGCCTGCGCCATGCAAAACTCCTCTACGCGCCCTGTTCTACCACGCCCGCCCTGCCCTGTGCGAGCCTGAGCGTGAACGCATGTGCGCGGGATCAGGGGCGCTCACGCAGGAAGGCGAGCACGCCTTCCTTGTAGACCTTGTCGCCCACTGCGAGATTGTGATCGCGGCCCGGAATGTCCAGCGCGCGCGCATTCGGCATGAGCGCGGCCGCACGATGCGGGTCGCCCGCCACATCGTCCTTGGTGCCGACCGCGATCAGCACCGGCGCACGGATGGAGCGCGCCTCATCGACCGTCAACGTCTGCCGCGAACCCCGGATGCAGGCGGCGAGCGCCCGCAGGTCGCTTTTCGTCTGCTCGCCGAAGGCGCGGAACATGCGCTGCATGGGGTCGGTCAGAACGTCGAGAGACGGCGCCTCCATGGCTTCGGCGATCGACACGGGAAGCCCGAGTCCGTCGACGAGGTGATGGCCCAGCCCGCCCAGCACGGCCGAGCGCACCAGCTCGCGGTGGTTCAGCGCCAGATAGGCGGTGATCCGGGCGCCCATGGAATAACCCATCACGTCGATGCGCTTCAGCCCCAGATGCTCGATCAGGCGGCGCGAGTCCTCCGCCATCGTGGCGGTGTGGTAGTCGGCCGGATCGTAGAGCTTCTGGCTCTCGCCATGCCCGCGATTGTCGAGCGCGATCACCCGCCGGCCGGCATGCGCCAGCACCTTCACCCAAAGCGTGTTCACCCAGTTGACGGCATGGTTCGAGCCGAAGCCATGGATAAGGAGGATCGGCTCGCCGAGATCCGGCCCGGTCGGCGGATGGTCGATATAGGCGATGCGGACGCCGTCTGAACTGAAGCTTTGCATGTCGGAATCCATCGAAAAGGCTCGCGGACCATAGACAAGGAGGGAGCCTCGGTGAAGGGCCCGCCCGGCCGCCCCGGTGCGCCCTTTTCACCCCTACCCAAAGACGCGGGCGTCGCTTATGGTGCGCCCCGATTGCCGAGCAGCCCGGAAGCGAAACCATGGCCGAACATTCCACGCCCCATTTTCATAACCAGCCCGGCGTGCCGGTCGTTCGCGTGGGCGCGAAGGAATTCATGTGCATCGGCGCGCTGCCGCCGTTCGACCATCCCCACATCTTCATCGACATGGGCGCCGAGACGGAAGCCGTCTGCCCCTATTGCTCGACGCTCTTCCGCTACGACGCCGCCCTGCACGGCCATGCCGATCCCGCGTCCTGCGAGCTGAAGCCCGATCAGGCCGCCGCCTGACCATCCCAAGAGTCAGCCCTTGAGCGCGCCGCGCCATGCGCTGATCGCCGGAGCGGGCGTCGGTGGCTTGAGCGCCGCGCTGGCGCTGGCGCGCGCCGGTCTGCGCGTCACCGTGCTGGAGCGGGCGCCGTCGCTCGATGAAGTCGGCGCGGGCCTGCAGCTGTCGCCCAACGCCAGCGGCATTCTTGACGAACTCGGCGTGCTGTCGCGACTCGACGGCCTTGCGCTCGCGCCCGACCGCGTGCGGGTGCGCTCCTCATCCACCGGCGCCGACGTCATGGTCCTGCCGCTCGGCCGCGCCGCGCTTGCGCGGTGGGGCGCGCCCTCTCTGGTCGTCCATCGCGCGGACCTGCAGGGCGCCCTGCTCGCGCAGGTTCGCGAGACTCCATCCATCGCACTGCGCACCGGCGCGGATGTTGCGGGCTTTTCGCGCGAGGACGCCGGCGTGCGCGTGTCGCTGCATGGCGAGACCATCGATGGCGACCTGCTGATCGGCGCCGACGGCGCACACTCGCCCATCCGCCAGACGCTCGGGCTTGGCGGCAAGCCCATCTATTCC
>JAQGKM010000397.1 GCA_028290125.1 Hyphomicrobiales bacterium
GGGCCGGCGAGTTTTCCGGTTCCGGCGATGAAGCCCGGCCAGGCGAGATTGGTGCAGATGGTGCCGTTGAAGCGCGAGTATTTCTTCGCATGGGTCAGGCGATTGATGCCGTCGCGCATCAC
Organism: Hyphomicrobiales bacterium; assembly: GCA_028290125.1. Lineage (GTDB taxonomy): Bacteria > Pseudomonadota > Alphaproteobacteria > Rhizobiales > Beijerinckiaceae > Terripilifer. The sequence continues at coordinate 123 of JAQGKM010000397.1, forward strand.
GCGTCCCATGGTTCCGGCGTAGTAATAGGGCCAGACGGTCTGCGCGCCATGCTGCGCCTCGCGGGCGGAGAACTCGCGCGCAATGGTCGCGATGGCCTCGTCCCACGAGATGCGCTCGAACGAACGCGAGCCCTTCGGCCCTTTGCGCTTGAGCGGAAACATCAGCCGGTCGGGATGATGGATGCGCTCGGCATAGCGCGCGACCTTCGCGCAGATCACGCCCGCCGTGTAGCTCTGGTCCTTCGCCCCATGCACCCGCCCGATGGTCTTGCCATCGATGACCTCGACCTCAAGCGCGCAGGCCGAGGGGCAGTCATGCGGGCAGACGGAGGGGTGGCGGGTGATTTTCGAGGGCGCGTTCATGGGGCCATGATAGCCGTCATTGCGAGCGAAGCGAAGCAATCCAGCTTCGTCATTGCGAGGAGCCGAAGGCGACGCGGCAATCCATCTTCGGGTGGCCGCCGCTGCCAGCACTGGACGCCTTCTGAAGCGCACTGATGACGGCGCAAAAAAAGGCGGCCCTCGCGGACCGCCCTTTCGCAATCAAGCAGCTGAATTCAGCCGACGATCTCGTTGCCCGCAAACCACTGCGCGATTTCCAGCGCGGCGGTTTCTTCGGCGTCCGAACCGTGGACCGAGTTCTCGCCCATGTTCAGCGCGAATTCCTTGCGGATCGTGCCGGCGTCGGCCTTGTCGGGGTTCGTCGCGCCCATCACTTCGCGGTACTTCAGGATGGCGTTCTCGCCTTCCAGGACCTGCACGACCACGGCGCCGGCGGTCATCTGCTCGACGAGCTCGCCGAAGAAGGGGCGCTCCTTGTGGACGCCATAGAACGTCTCGGCCTGGCCGCGCGTCATGTGGACGCGCTTCTGGGCGACGATGCGCAGGCCGGCGGCCTCGATCTTGGCGTTGACGGCGCCCGTCAGGTTGCGGCGCGTGACGTCGGGCTTGAGAATGGAAAAGGTGCGCTGGATCGCCATGGGGCTCATCGTCCTGAATTGGGGGAAATCGGTGGGCGGCTTATAGCTGGGCGGCGACGCCTGGGCAACCGCCTCCCCCTTGCCTTCTCGCCCCCCACGGGCGACAAGCCGCGACATGATCCACCTCAACGACCTGACCTACCGGCTGGGGCCGCGACTGCTGTTCGACAAGGCGACCGTCGCTCTGCCGGCGAATGCGCGCGTCGGCTTCGTCGGCCGCAACGGCACGGGCAAGACCACCCTCTTCCGCATGATCTCGGGCGAACTCGCGCCCGAAGACGGCTCGATCAACTACCCGGCCCGCGCCCGGCTCGGCCGCGTCGAGCAGGAGGCGCCGGGCGGCCCCGGCACGCTGATCGACTTCGTGCTCGAAGCCGACAAGGAGCGCGCGAGTCTGCTGGTCGAGGCCGAAACCGCCACCGACCCGCACCGGATCGCCGAAATCCAGACGCGACTCGTCGACATCGGCGCGCATTCCGCGCCGGCGCGCGCCGGCACCATCCTGTCGGGCCTCGGCTTCGACCACGCCGCGCAGCAGCGCTCGCTGTCGGAATTTTCCGGCGGCTGGCGCATGCGCGTCGCCCTCGCGGCCGTGCTCTTCGCCACGCCCGACCTGCTGCTGCTCGACGAGCCGACCAATTACCTCGATCTCGAAGGCACGCTCTGGCTCATCGAGTACCTCAAGACCTATCCGGCGACGATCCTCGTCATCAGCCATGATCGCGACCTGCTCGACGCCGTCTGCGATCACATCCTCCATCTCGACCGCGCGAAACTCACGCTCTGGAAGGGTAATTACACGAGCTTCGACAAGCAGCGTCGCGAATTGCAGGCGATCCAGCTCAAGCACAAGAAGAAGCAGGACGACCAGCGTCGCCATCTGCAGGATTTCGTCGATCGCTTCCGCGCCAAGGCCACCAAGGCGCGGCAGGCGCAGTCGCGCCTGAAGATGCTTGCCAAGATGGAGCCGGTCGCCGCCATGGTGGATTCGGACGTGCTGCCGTTCTACCTGCCCTCGCCGCAGAAGGAATTGTCGCCGCCCATCATCGCGATGGAAAGCGCCAGCGTCGGCTATGACGAGCGGGTTGTCCTCTCGCGCCTGTCGCTGAACATTTCCAACGACGACCGCATCGGCTTGCTCGGCTCCAACGGCAACGGCAAGTCGACCTTCGCGAAACTCGTCGGCGGGCGGCTTACCACGATGTCGGGCTCGCTGCGGCGTTCCTCGAAACTCGACGTCGGCTTCTTCGCACAGCACCAGATCGACGATCTCGACGCCAACGGCACGCCCTATTCGCATGTCGCGCCGCTGATGATCGACGGCACGGAGGCCAAGATCCGCGCCCGCGTCGCGCAGATGGGCTTTCCGAACGTGAAATCCGACACGCGCGTGAGCGAACTGTCGGGCGGCGAGAAGGCGCGCCTGCTGATGGGGCTGGCGACCTTCCACGGTCCGCATCTGCTGATCATGGACGAACCCACCAACCATCTCGACATCGACAGCCGCGCCGCGCTGATCGAGGCGATCAACGAATATGAGGGCGCAGTCATCCTCGTCTCGCATGATCGCTATCTGCTGGAGGCCTGCGCCGACCGCCTGTGGCTGGTCTCGGGCGGCACCGTGTCGGCCTTCGACGGCGACATGGACGATTACACGAAATATGTGCTCGAACAGGCGGGGGCCGAACGCGAGGCGCGCCGCCGCGCCGAACGCGAGGAGCGCGGCGAAGAGGCCCCGAAGGCCGACACCCGCAATGCGCAGGAACAACGCACGGCCAAGCGCGAGGCGAAGAAGCGGCTCGACGCGCTGGAAGAGAAGATGGCGCAATATCAAAAGCTGATGGCACGCATCGACGACGCGCTCGCCGCCCCCGACGCCTTCACGCGCGACACCGCAAAGGCAACGCAACTGTCAGCGCAACGCGCCGAACTCGAACGCGCCCTGGCGCGCGTGGAAGAGGACTGGTTGGCGCTGAGCGAAGAGGTCGAGGCGGCATAGCGAGCGCATGCCACGTGAGGGCGCTGAAACAAAACTGCCCGTCATTGCGAGCGCAGCGAAGCAATCCAGAGCCGCACGTGAGGCCCCTCCGCCCGCCGCCACCACCGCACGCAATCACCACATCCGTGCCTGGATTGCTTCGCTCCGCTCGCAATGACGGCGCTCACGGGTGAGGCGTCCGTCTGTAAACAGCCCGTCATTGCGAGCGCAGCGAAGCAATCCAGAGCCGCACGTGAGGCCCCTCCGCCAGTCGCCACCGTCACACGCAATCACCACCATGCGTGACTGGATTGCTTCGCTCCGCTCGCAATGACGGCGCTGACGGCGCTTACTTCGCCATCTTCGGATCGATCGCGTCCTTCAGCCGCTGGCCCGTCGCTTCCGACGTCGCGGCGAAAATCTTGATGACCTTTTCGATCGACGCCGCCGGCGCGGGATCGATTTCGAGCTTCGCCCCCTGCGCGTCCTTCAGGAACTCGTCGCTGACGATCATCTTGTCGAAGCCGGCGCGGATCGCCGCCATGCGGTCGGCCGGAATGCCGGGCGGCGCCACGACCGGACGCGCCGCTGATTTCTGCGCGAGGAACAGCTCCATCACCTGGCGGTCTTCGGGTGTTTTCACATAGTCCATCGCCAGAGGCACATCCTGCAAGTCGGGCAGCTTTTCGGACGCGACCTGCAGCAGCACGCGGATCTTCTTGTCGCGCAGGAAATCGGGCTTACGCGTCTTCACGTTCGACCACGACCAGTCGCCCATGCCCTGCACCTCGCCGCGCTCCATGGCGAGCACCGCTTCCGTCGTGCCCGGATAGCCGGAAATGATCTTGAATTTCGTGCCGATCAGCGCATTCAGCATGCGCGGCGTCGTCTCGGTGTCGATGTGCGGACCGGTGCCGCCGACGAGCATTTCCTGCTTCATCACGTCTTCGATCTTCATCAGCGGCGACGTCGCCCACGTGATCACGACAGCTGTCTCGGACGACAGGTTGCCGACCCAGTTGAACTTCGCCAGATCGAAGCGCACACCCTGCGGATTGGTGAACTTGGCCGAGAACACGCCGCGCTGCAGGAGCCCCATCATCGTGCCGTCCTTGGGCGACACATTGTAGAGCTGGTTGGCGGCGGTGAGAGACCCCGCGCCCGGCATGTTCTGCACGATCACCGTGGGATTGCCGGGGATGAAGCGGCCGATGTGGCGCGACATCAGGCGTCCCTGCGCATCATAGCCGCCGCCGGAATCCGCGCCGACGATGATGGTGATCGTCTTGCCGGTGTAGAAATCCGAAACGGCGTCGGCGCGTGCGGCTCCGCTGGAAAGTGCGAGGCTCGCCGCCAGGCTGGCGGCGGCAAGGCCGATCCGCGGGGCATTCGACGTCCGGGCGCTGTGACGCAGCATCTTCTGTTCCTCCAAAGGCTCCGCTTCAGGTGCGGCTTTGCCGTCATCATACGTCCGATCCAGAAAGGCAACAATCGTACGCACTGACCTGCATCAAGGCGCGCGTCACATATTTTGCTTAAGTCGGGCGCAAGAAGGGTTCTAGAGTAGGTTTCGTTCCCCGTTCTCGAGAGGAGCTGCAATGCCCGGTCCTGGACTTGCACGCACTTTCCTTGGCAAGCTCGATCCCTCGCTTCGGGCGCGTCTCGAGCCATTGCTCGAGCCCGTGTCGCTGCGCACGGATCAGGTGCTGATCGCACCCAACCATCCCATCGAGCATGTTTACTTCCTGCGAAGTGGGCTCGCGACCATCTCGTGCCTCGGCGCGGGACGGCAGACCTCGGTCGCCCTCGTCGGTCCGGAGACCTTTTCGGGCCATTGCCTGATGCTGGGGCGCGATCGTTCGACGCGCCGAACGCAGATGCAGATCGCCGGGTTGGGCTATCGCATGCGCGCGGTCGACCTCAAGCGCATGGCGGATCAGGAGCCCGCGTTCCGCCTCGCCCTGCTCCATTGCGTCGACGACCTCATGCAGCAATTCGCCGAGGCCGCCTTCGCCAATGCGCAGTTGACGGTCGAGTCCCGCCTCGCGCGGCTTCTGCTGATGGCGGCCGACCGGCTGGGCAGCGGCGATCTTCGCCTCACCCATGACCGGATCGCACTCATGCTGGGGTGCCGGCGCGCCGGCGTCACCATGAGCATCCATCTGCTCGAGGGCGAACACGCGATCCGCGCCACGCGCGCGCATATCTGCCTGCTCGATCGCGCGCGTCTGCGCGAGGTCGCTGGCTCGAGCTACCACGGCGCGGAAGCCGAACCCCGCGACGCTGTCATTCCGGCGCCGCTCGCGGAAGCCCAGCCCGCGCCCATGTAGCCGGTTGCGCCTCGTGCATCCGCGCGAGGCGTTTCTGGTCCGCCATCCCGGTTCCGCCGTATCTCGTCGCAGCGAGGGGGCGGATCCATGACGACGATTGCAATCATTGGCGCCGGCATGGCCGGATTGGCCGCAGCCCAGCGGTTGCGCGCGGCCGGCCTGTCTTGCGTCCTTTTCGAAAAGAGCCGCGGCTTTGGCGGGCGCATGTCGACGCGCCGCACAGGCGACCTGCAGTTCGACCATGGCGCCCAGTATTTCACGGCGCGCGGCTCCGACTTCTTCACGCAAGTCGCGCGCTGGCGCGAGGCCGGCGTCGTCGCCGAATGGTCGCCGGGGTTTTACGTCGGCGCGCCCGGCATGACGGCCCCTGCCCGCGCCATGGCAGCGGGCCATGCCTGCGTGACGCAGGCGCAGGTGAGCGGCTTCACGCGCGGCGGCGACGGCTGGACCGTGCGCGACGAGGCCGGCGTTATCGAGGCGCCGGGCAACGGCGCATACGCCGCCATCGTGCTGGCGGTTCCTGCTCCGCAAGCCACCCCGCTCGCAGCCAGCGCCGGGGCTCACATTCCGGAACTCGCGGCGGCGCGCTATGCGCCCTGCATCGCCCTCATGCTGGCCTACCCGCCCGACATTCGCCAGCCAGAGGAGCCGTGGGTCCGATTGGCCGATCCGGCGATCGCCTGGATCGCCAACGATTCAAGCAAGCCCGGCCGCCCGGACGCAGCCCGCACCGCTGTCGTTCACGCCCGCCCCGACTGGTCGCGCTCGCATCTCGAAGACAAGCCGGAAGATCTCGTCGCGCCGCTGCTCGAACGCTTTCGGGCCGTCACGGGCGTGTCGGCGGAACCGCTATATGCGAGCGCCCACCGCTGGCGCTATGCGCTCGTCGAGCAGGAGGCCGGGGTTGCGTGTCTCTTCGACGCCGAAGCGATGGTCGGGGCCTGCGGCGACTGGTGCCTCGGTCCACGGGTCGAGGCCGCGTGGGACAGCGGGTGCGCCATGGCCGACACACTGATCAAATCGCTCCGTTAAGCGCGGTACCGCGCCGGAACCTCGACGACCTGCAACGGATTTCCAGACCGGACCCCTTGATTGGACTGGGAAGGAATTTGTCGTGCGTCTCGCGTTCGCATGCCTCGTCATCGCGCTCCCGCTCGCCTGCGCGCAGGCCGGTGAAATCAGCAGCGGCTACCGGGGAGTCTGGGCTGAAAACGGCGATTGCCAGCAGACCCGGCGCATCATCATCGGTGAGAAGACCATCACGCTCGTGGAGCCCGGACGGGCGCGCACGCTGACCGATGGCGACGAAGCCGTGTTCAAGGGCGAGACGCTGATCAACGCCTCGGAGCCCACGAAGAAAGAAGAAGATCCGGTGCTCGCCTTTTCGGCGCGGCTCGTCGATCAGAACGGCGAGACGAAGCTGGTCACCGAGGGGCTGGAAGACGGCGGCGCCTTTGCGGGCGAATACAAACATTGCAAGGGGATGTCGACGCAGATGGCGGCAGGCGGGAAACCGAAGCCTCGGAAAACGGCTGGCGCGCGCCCGCGTTCGCCCTATGCCTACCCGACAGGAACCCTGCTCGGCGGGCTCTACTGACAGCGGCCGCAGCGTCATTGCGAGCGGCGCGAAGCAATCCACTCCCGAGAGCGACGCGGCAACTCATCATTGCCGCGGCGCTCCGTTTCGAGAGACGTCAGTCGATGTTGAGGCCCGCGCGCGTTTCGCGGGCGAGTTCGTCAAGTTTCAGCGGCGCGTCGCCGAGCCGGTCCATGATTTCCGTGGACAGGTAGACGAGCCACTGGCGCGCCAGTTCTGCGTCGCGCGTCTTCAATTCGAGATCCGCGCGGCACGACGTCAGCTTGCCCTGCAGTTCAAGGACACGGCCCTGAAATTCAGCGGCCATTTCGTCCATGCGCGTCTGCAGAGTTTCGACCTTGGCCTGAAGTTCGGCGGCGCGCAGATGCGCGGCGTCCGCCTCGGACTTGTGCTTCTCGATGGCCTTGCGAGCCTCGGTCTCGATCAGCTTGTTCCGACGCGCCATTTCCGCAATCGTATCGGCCGCCCGCGTGACGACATCCGTCGTCTGCTGGAGTTCCCGATCGGAGATCAGCTGCCGCGGTTCGACAGCGCGCTTCGATTCGAAATTCGTACGCGGCTTCTCTCCCGAATCGCCCGCGCGTTCGCCCTGCGCCGGTTTCAAAAGATGAGCAATCACTTGTACCCCCTCACCGCTTGCGCGGACCACACAAATCAACGACAGACCGTAACTGATTCTTAAGCATCATAGGCACAGCTCCGCGACATCCGCACAGAAATAATTTTGTGGCGGCATGATGATCGCGAAAGTTGAATCAGCGAGCGCCGCGGCCGGTTGGCCAGAGCAATGTGCGCATCGACTCGAGCTCACGTTCCTGCATCGCTATGCGCTGCTTCAACGTTTCGATATGTTGCTCGAAATCATCAATAATCGACTGCTTTTTGGAATTCATGTCGGCAATCTGGCGGGCAAGTTCGGCAGTTTCGCGACGCGCTTCTTCGGCTTCCGCACGGTAATGCGAAACGCCTTGCGCAGCGACCGACTTCATCGTGCGGTTGTAGCGAAGCATCTCGTCGATGGCCGCTGCGGCGTCTTCGATCACTTCGACGGTGCGATCGAGATCCTGCGATACGGCGTCTTTCGTCGACGCCTGCGGCAGACTTCGCGCGAAATCTCGCTTCGAGTCTTGCGGAGCCGGCTCTGTGACCTGCGTCTCGAGGGTCTTCAAAGGCATGCCTCTCACCGACGGACTCCTGAACGGTCCGAACTCGGACGGTAGGATGACCGTAGTGGGCCATCAAGCCTCAGGCAAGACTACACAATCTTTGCCTAAAGCTTGCTTTGGATAAGAGGGCGCGCTGTTGGCGCGCCCTCCTGTCGTCCTAGCGGTAGCAGCGATAGAGGCTGCGATGCGTGCCGGAGTGCCAGCCGATCCGCGGAGCCCAATGGCGACCGCGATGCAGGCCGCGGCACCAGCCCGAGCCGTAACCGCGGGCGATGACGCGCGGTCCACCCAGGAACACGAAGCCCGAGACATTCCGGTCGCGCGAACGATACCGGTCATAGCCACGGTCCCGATAGGCGCGCTGGTTCACGACGCGATCGCGCGTCCGCATCTGCTGACGCTCGAAGCGCTGCGGACGCTGCGTGTAGGTCTGCTCGCGGCGCATCGACCGTTCGCCGCGCATGGACGGCATCTGGTCGCGACGCATTTCGCGCTGGCGGCCCATGGACTCACGAGGAGCCATGTCGCGCTGCGGAGCCATCTGCTGCCGCATCTCGCGCTGCTGGCCACCGCCCTGCTGCATGCGCTGTTCACGCATCCCGCCTGCCGCCGGACCCGACTCGCGCGGTGCGCGCTGCTCCTGCGCAGCCGGTCGCTGCTGCTGCTGCGGCGCGGCCTGGGGCGCCGCTTGCGGGGCGGCCTGCGGAGCTGCCTGCGGGCGCTGTCCGCCGCCACCGCCGCCGCCGCGACCTTCACCGCCGCCACCACGGCGCTCCTGGCCCTGGCCCTGGCCTTGTCCTGGCTCCTGCGCGATCGTTGGCGCCGGCCAGAAAGCGAGAACGGCGGCGACCGCAAATGCGGACAGCCCCGTTTTCCTGACAAAATCTGTTTTCATGTTATGTCTCCTCCCCCTGCGGCGACAAACGGGCGAGCAGCGCGACAGTTCCGCCAAGCTAGACTGGCGTGAACCTTCGCGTGACGTACGTGTTCAGCGCGCAGGACAAGAGAACCGGAGCGGACCATGTTGGAGTTCTTGCGCTTTTACTTCATGTCGGGCGTCTACATCGCCGCCGGCGTGCTCGCCTGTTCGGCCATCGTTGCGATGATCGAAAAGCTGCTCGGCGTCGACCCGCGGCCGCTGTACCTGATCCGCATGGACAAGAACTGAAACAGCGCTCTCCGGCAGACGCAGACTGGCGCCTGCCGGAGCCTCTACTTACCTGCAAAAAATGTGACCAGCTTGGCCGCAAAAGGAAGCTGTAGCCACGCTTGCTCCTATGATGCTTTCCCTTTTTATGGGCTCCGGGGGATGTGATTCCTGCATGATTCCGGAGAGATGTTCTGGCCCGACGCGACGACCGGTTCTTGACCTTCAAAAATGGCGTCCGTCTGCCATCCAGGGCTTTTCGCGCGAGCGTGATCGCCGGCGCCATCGCGCTCACGTCCAGCCTCGCTGCGCCTGCTCTGGCGTTCGATTTCTTCGGGCTGTTCGGTTCGTCCGACAAGCCGCCGGATGTCGTGCCTGACGCGCTCTCCTATTCTTTTGCGCTGGAGACCGCAGGCCAGGACCCGGCCGACAAGACCGATCTCAAGCAGTCCCTTCAGGACGTCTCCAACCTCTACAAGCTGCGGCAGGATCGCCCGCTCGACGGCGAGGCGCTTTATCGGCGCGCGCAGATCGACCTCGGCCCGATGCTCGACGCGCTCTGGGCGCAAGGTTATTACGACGCCAAGCTCACCATCACGGTCGCGGGGGCTCCCGTCGACACCGGCGAAGCCGGTTTGCGCCGCGCCTCCGCAGCGGCGGAAGCCTATCGCAATCGCGCCGCCCTGCCGGTTCAGGTCAACGTCCAGACCGGACCGCTCTACCGGCTGCGCGATGTCGATGTCGCACTCCCGCGCGAAGCCGCCCCGAACGGACTGCCGCGCAAATCTGTCACGATCCGTCCGGGCGACCCCGCCCGCTCGGCCGACGTCCGCGCGCAGCAGAGCGAGGCGGTCGATTACTTCCGCGATCAGTCGCGGCCGCTCGCCAAGACCGGCGAGATCAGCGCCGTGGTCGATCATCGCAACCAGGCGATGGACGTCGACATCCCGGTCCTGCCCGGCCCTGTCGCGGGCATCGGCCCCGTGTCGATTTCCGGGACCAAGGACGTCGATCCGCGCGTGGTCGCGAGCTTCGTCTATCTGGAAGAAGGCGAAGCCTATTCGCGCAAGAAGATCACCGACGCGCGCAAGGCGATCGCCGCCATCCCGGCGCTCGGCTCGGTGCGCATCCGCGAAAGCGAGACGCTCGACGCCAATGGCAACCTGCCGCTCTTCGTCGACGTCACCGAACGCCTGCCGCGCGTCATCGGCTTCTCGGCGCGTTATTCCACCAAGGATGGCCCGGGCGTTCGCGCCTATTGGGAGCATCGCAATCTGTTTGGCGGCGCAGAGCGTTTGCGCATCGAGGGCGACGTCACGCTGGCGCCGCGCATCGACGGCACCGAAATCCGCAGCATCAAGGATTTCACGCTGAACGATCTCGGCGCCAGGGTTTCGGCGAGCTTCGAAAAGCCGGCGCTCGGCGGCACGCGCAACGACCTGCTGATCGACGCCTATGGCGTGCGTGAGCGCGTCGGCGATAACCGGTTCGGCGGCTACACCAACCGCGCCGGCGGCGCGACGCTCGCCATTCGCCATCGCTTTACCGACGTGTTCTCGATCCAGGGCGGCGTCACGGGCGAGCGGGCGAGTTCGTCCGACATTCTCGGACGCGTCGACTCCACGCTGATCGGCCTCACGGCCGGCGTGCGTTACGACTCGACCGACAATCTGCTCGATCCGAAGTCGGGCGTGCGCCTCACCGGCACGGTGACCGGCTACCCGACGGCGTTTGGCTCCACGGTCGGCTTCGTCGAGGCGAAGGCGACCGGCTCGGCCTATTACTCGCTGGACGAGGATTCGCGTTACGTCCTCGCCGGCCGTCTCGGCCTCGGCACCATTGCGGGCGCGGACCTGACCGACGTCACGTCGGGCCACCGCTTCTTCGCGGGCGGCGGCGGCTCGGTGCGCGGCTACGCCTATCGCACCGTCAGCCCGCAGTTTGCCGGCAACATCATCGGCGGGCGCAGCCTGTTCGAAGGTTCGGCCGAAGCGCGGATCAAGATCACCGATACGATCGGCGTCGTGCCATTCGTCGACGTCGGCGGCGCCTTCTCGTCGAGTCTTCCGGACTTCAAGGAATTCGTCGCCGTGGGCGCAGGCCTCGGCCTTCGCTACCTCACCCCGATCGGGCCGATCCGGCTCGATGTCGCAACGCCCGTCAACAAGCGCGATCGCGATCGGCCCGTGGCGGTCTACGTCAGCATCGGTCAGGCATTCTAGATGAGACACGCGCGCCACCTCGCCCTGTTCTGCGCCCTGCTGGCGGCGGTCGCCGCGCTCCTCTTCGCGGCGCCCGGGCGGGCGCAAGAAGACCAGTCCTATCTGGCGAGCCTCATCTCGCGCGCGCTGTCGACGCCCGCGACGCAGGTGAAGATCGGCGCCGTGGAAGGCGCGCTGTCGTCGGACGCCACGGTGCGCGACATCGTCATCTCGGATCGCGATGGCGTCTGGCTGCGGCTGGATCGTGCGCGGCTCGTCTGGCGCCGCCTCGCCCTGCTGCGGCAGCGGCTCGAGATCGACTCGCTTGAAATCGGACATCTCGAAATCCTGCGCCGTCCAATCCCGGCAGACGAGCCCGTCGCCGGAGCCGACCAGCCGATCCTGCCGGATCTGCCGGTGAAGCTGGAAGTCAAAGCCTTCAATCTGACGGAGCTGTCGCTCGGCCAGACCGTGCTGGGCGAAGCCTTGCGCGCCGGCGCTGACGGACGCGTCTCGCTGGGACCGCCGTCGGAAGGACTTGCGCTACGCCTCAACACGAAGCGTCTAGACGCGGGCGGCACTTTCGACGCACGGCTCGACTATGTCCCGCAGACGAATGTGCTTGACCTCAACGTCGCGCTCGACGAGCCGGCGAGCGGCATCCTGTCGAAACTCGCCGGCCTGCCGAACGAGCCGCCGGTCAAGCTCGATCTCAACGGCAAAGGCACGCTCGACGACTTCCGCGCCGACCTGAACTTCAACGGCGGGCCGACCGTCGGCGCCACCGGTCGCGCCATTCTCGGGCGCGACGGCACATCACGCAAACTCGCCCTCAATCTCGCGGCGCAGATCGCGGGTCTCCTGCCGGCGCCGGTCGCCCCGGTCTTCCCTGACACGACCGAACTCAACGGCGAAATGCGCTTTGCCGACGACGGCGCCTTTTCGCTGACCAATCTCAGCCTCGCCTCGCAGATCGCCCGGCTCGACGCCAGTGGCCAGAGCAGCAAGGACGGCGCGCTCGATTTCAAGGTGCAGGCGCGCGCGACGCCCAACGCCGGCAATGCGACCAAAGCGGGCGACGCCGAGATTCGGCGCCTCGTGTTCGACGCCACCATCATCGGCACGGCGAAGCAGCCGAAGATGGGCGCCAAGCTCGAGATCGCCGACGCCCGCCTGCCCGAGGGCGACCTCAAGCAGCTGACCGCCACCTTCACCGCCGATCCGACCGGCGCGGTGACGGACAGCGCGACGCGCGTGCGCCTTGCGGCCGACATTCATGCAAGCGGTCTTTCGCTGGCGGACGCCGCGCTCGCGCGCGCCATCGGCAACCGCATCGACGTAACGCTGCGCGGCGACACCGACCTTTCTGGCCAGGGCAGCTACGAGACGATCCGCCTGCAATCGCCCAGCATCGACCTGTCCTATGCGGGCGAACTCGGCCGCACCCTCGTCAAGGGCCGCGCGTCGGCGCGCGCCCCGGAACTCGCCCGCTTCGGCGACATCGCTGGCCTTGCGCTGTCGGGACGCTCCGACATCGACATCGATCTAGATGGCGCGCCGCGCTACAGCCGCGTCGGCGCCATCGTGGACGCGCGCACCAGCGGCTTGCGCACTGGCATCCCAGCGCTCGACGGACTGCTCGGCTCCGCCCCGCGCCTGAACGGCACGCTGCGCACCGCGCCGCGTGGACGCTACGAAGTGGAAGCGCTCCGGCTGGCGGGCTCGCACATGAGCGCGGATGTCGCCGGTTTCGCGGAGCCTGCCGACGCAGATCTCACGGCGCGCATCGACATCAAGGATCTGTCGCGCGCCGACAAGCGGCTGACCGGCACGGCCGCGCTGCGCAGCCGGCTCACAAACGGGCTCGACCGTCCGAACGTCTCCCTCACGGCAGAGTCGCCGCGTGCGACTGCGCTCGGCCGTCCCATCGAAAACCTGGTGCTCGACGCCCTCATCAACGATCTGCGCGGCGCCTTCTCGGCGGAAGCTAAATTGTCCGGCTCGATCGATCGCAAGCCGGCGAGCGGCGTCGCCAAGGTCGCGCAGCGACCGGACGGCTATCAGGTCGAGGCGCTCGACGTCAGCATCGGCTCTGCAAGCCTGCGCGGCTCCGGCGCCATCGACGGCCAGAATCTCGTGCGCGGCAATGTCGCGTTCAATGCCGCCGACCTCGACGACCTGTCGGCCATCCTGCTCACCAAGTTCGACGGCCGCCTGTCGGCCACAGTCGATCTCGACGCCACCGATGGCCGCCAGAATGCGCGCTTCAACGCGGACGGCGCGCGGCTGCGGGCGGGCGACCAGCGCATCCGGACGCTCTCCGCCAAGGGCGATCTGCGCGACGTCTACAACAAGCCGATCCTCGACGGCGCCATCGTGGTGGACGAAGCCGTGGTGGGCGGCGAAACCTTCACGGCGATCAACCTGACGGCGCGCGGCGCCGCGGACGCCAGCGATCTCGTCGTCGCCGCAAAGGCGCGCGGCTTCTCGCTCGACGCCGCCGCGCGGCTCGTCAACGCCGAGGCGCCGCGGCTCGACATTGCGCGGTTCGTCGCGCAACGCGGCGCACGGCGCATCGCGCTCGCCGGACCCGCGCAGGTGACGTTCCGCGATGGCGGCGTCGATCTGCAGCGCGTCGCGCTCGGCATCGAGGGCGGCCAGCTTTCCGTGCAGGGCCGCGCAGGCAAGACGCTCGACCTCACGGTCGCGGCGCGCGCCATTCCGCTGGCGGCGGCGGAAATCTTCGCGCCGGGCGCCGGCATATCGGGCGTGCTGCAAGGCGATGCGCGCATCACCGGCACGACGGCTTCGCCGAACGGGACCTATCGCATCGACATCGCGCGGCTCACGGCGCCGCAGTTGCGCGGCACGGGCGTGCCGCCGCTCGCCATCAAGGCCAACGGCCAGCTGCAGGGCAATCGCGCGACCATCGACGCCAACATCAACGCGGGCTCCGTCGGGCGGCTCGATATTTCCGGCGCCCTGCCCTTCGCGGCCACGGCGGCCATTGATCTCACCGCGCGTGGCAAGCTCGACGCCGCCGTCGCCAATGCGACGCTCGGACCAGCCGGGCAACGCCTGTCCGGCAGCGTCACGCTCGACATGCGCGTCGCCGGCACCCGCACGGATCCGCAGGTCTCTGGCGCCGCCGCGATGACGGGCGGCAGCTTCCGCGACACGCTGCAGGGCGTGCAGCTCGACGCCATCAACGCGCGTCTGCGCGCCAATGGCGACACGATCACGATCGAGAGCGCGAGCGCCAACACGCCGCGCGACGGCCGGCTTACCGCGAGCGGACGCGTGACGATCGATCCCGCAGCCGGCTTCCCCGGCACGATCGCGATCCGCGGCCAGCGCGCCGCGCTGGTGTCCAGCAGTTTGCTGAACGCGACCGCCGATCTATCGCTCGATCTCAGCGGCCCGCTGGCGCGCACGCCGCGCATCGCCGGCCGCATCGACCTCACACGACTTGACGTAGCCGTGCCCGACAGGCTGCCGACGACGCTGAAGCCCATCCAGAAGACACGTCACATCGCGCCGCCCCCGCAGGTCGCGCGTCGTCTCGCCGCGCAACGGCAGGCGCTTGCGAAACGCGGCGGCCGCGCCGCCATGTTCGTCGCGACGCTCGATCTCTCGATCACCGCGCCCAACCGCATTTTCGTGCGCGGCCGCGGCCTCGACGCCGTGCTCGGCGGGTCGCTCCGCCTGACCGGCACGACCAACGACCCGATCGCCATCGGCGCCTTCGATCTCGCGCGCGGCAGGCTGGCAATCCTCGGCCAGCGTCTCGAGTTCTCGCGCGGACGCCTCGCCTTCACGGGCAATCTCATTCCCGATCTCGACTTCCTGGCGTCGACGCAGGCCGGAGAAGTCACGGCCAATGTCGCCGTCACGGGGCCCGCCAACGAGCCGACCTTCGCCTTCTCGTCGCAGCCCGATCTGCCGCAGGATGAAGTTCTGTCGCGCATCCTGTTCGCGCGCGCGTCCGGCGGACTGTCGCCGTTCCAGGCGCTGCAGCTCGCGCAGGCCGCAGGCCAGTTTTCGGGCGGCGGCGGCGACGATTCCTTCGAGCGACTGCGCAAGTCTCTCGGCGTCGACTCGCTCGACATTCAGGCCGGCGCCGGCGGTCCCTCGGTCGGCATCACGCGCGCGATCAGCGACCGCGTCAGCATCGGCGTGAAGACTGGCGCGACCGCCGACCAGACCGGGCTGTCGGCGGACATCAACGTCACCAAGCGACTGCGCATCCAGACCGAAGTCGGCGCCAGCGGAGCCACCTCTGTGGGCGCCGGCGCCGAATGGGAATACTGACCGCGCTCAGTTGAGGTTGGGCACCAGCTTCTTCACGGACTCGATCAGATCCGGCGGCGTGCGGTAGAGTGCTGCGGTGATGCGCTCCAGATCTTCCGGCGAACGCCACGCCATGTCGACCTGCGCCTTGTCGGCTTCGGCGATCAGCTCGGGATCGGCGACGGCTGCAGCCAATGCCTTGCGCATGGTCGCGACGCGCGCCGCGGGCACTTCCGGCGGCAGCACGTAGGGGCGACCATATTCCGTGCTGGCGAAGACAAAGCGCATGAACTGGCGCTGTTCTTCGGTCTTGGCGAAATCATAGATCGACGGCGCATCCGGATAGTCGGCCATCTTGGCCTCCTCCGCACGCAGCAGCACGCGCAGCTTGCCGGTCTTGAACGAATCCGCGACCGTCCTGAACTGGCCGTTGGAGGCGCACACGCCCTGCACCTCGTCGCGTTCGATCGCCAGCAGCACGTCCGCCGTGCCGCGATAGCCTTCGATCAGTTTGATCTTGGCGCCGAGCACATGGTTGAACACGGTCGGCAGCGTATTCGTGGAATTGCCCGGCCCGACGCTGCCGAACACCGGCTCCTTGGTGAAGATCTCGCCTATCTTCTTCACGGGCGACTTTTCACCGACGACGCAGATGCGCCCCGGAAAGGACGTGCTCCCGAGCCAGATCAGCTTCTGCGGATCGGCGGTGAGGTTGGGATGGCCGAACAGCGCCTGGTTGACGATGTTGCGCGTGATGGCGCCGATCGCCGTGCCGTCGCGCGGCGCCTGCGTGTAGATGTAATTCGCCGCCACGATGCTCGCCGCCTGCGGCATGTTCTGGACGATGATGCCGGGCGCGCCGGGAAGATGGCGCGAGTAGTGGCGTGCGAGCAACCGCGCGCCGAGATCATATTCATTGCCGGCCGGAAAACCGACGATCATGCGGATCTGCTTGCCCTTGAAGAAGTCGGCCTCGGCATCGGCCCGGGCCGCGCCCGCCAGCAACAGCAGCGGCGCGCAAAGGACTGCCAATCGTCGTCCGAGCTGATGTGAGCTCATCTGTCTGTTTCCTCCATGTGTTGTTTCAGGACGGCTGCATGCCCGCCCTTATTTGGCGTCCCGAACCAGCCGGGCCGCTTCGTCGTCGTAGGTCTTCTCGCGCGCCCATTGCTCGTCGAGCTGGACGACCTTGTAATATTCGTCGAGCGGCAACAGCCGGTCCTGAACGGCGGCGACCGAACGCGTCCGCTGCAATTCGCGCAGCGCATCGCGC
This sequence comes from Hyphomicrobiales bacterium, assembly GCA_028290125.1. Lineage (GTDB taxonomy): Bacteria > Pseudomonadota > Alphaproteobacteria > Rhizobiales > Beijerinckiaceae > Terripilifer. Next base: position 17,085 of record JAQGKM010000397.1, read on the forward strand.
ACCGCCTTGGCGGCGGCGAACAGCGGCAGCGACGGAAGGGTCGCGGCGTTCACGCCGAGCGTTTCGAGCTGATCGGGCGTCATATGCGCCGGTCCCGCCGCTTGCGACAGCGTCGCGATGAAGGGACCGGGCACATCGCGCAACACGCGGCGGATGCCGTCTTGTGTATCGATGCCCTGCGGTTTGGCCAGGTCGGCGCCCGCCTCCATGAACAGCTGGCAGCGATGGATCGCCTCGTCTTCGCCTTCGAGCGCGAAGACGTCGGTGCGCGCGCAGATCATCATGCGCTCGTCGCTGCGCGCATCGAGCGCCGCCTTCAGCTTGGCGAGCATGGCGGAGGTCTCCACCACCTGCTTGCCCGGGAGATAGCCGCAGCGGCTGGGAAACACCTGATCGGTGAAAAACAGCGCCGCCACGCCGGCCTTTTCGAACGCCTTCACCAGTTGCGTGACGTTGTGGACGCCGCCGAACCCCGTGTCGCCGTCGGCATAGACGGGGATCGAGACGGCGTCGCAGATGCGTGCGTAATGATCGGCGAAGTCGCGCATGTTGGACTGGCCGGTGTCGGGCTGGCCGAGCAGACTGCCCGCCGCCGCATAACCGCCGGCGATCAGCGCACCAAAACCCTGCTCCTCGATGATGCGTGCGGAGAGCCCGTCATAGGCGCCGGGCATCAGCGCAAGGCCGGGAGCCGCGAGAATGTCGCGAAATTGCTGGCGCGCGCTCATCGGGTCACTTCCGTTCCGGGCGCACGCTCCGCTTTCTGCAGCCACGACGCATCGTCGCGCGTCCGCGCTTCCCATGCGGCGATGGCGTCCGAATTCTTCAGGCTCATGCCGATGTCGTCGAGACCTTCGAGAAGCCGCGTGCGATCCGCAGATGAGATGTCGAAACGGATATCCGCGCCGCCCGGACCCGAAATCGTCTGCGTGCGGAGATCGACCGTGAAGGGCGCCGCGCCGTTGGCGGCGACCACGCGCCGTTCCAGATCGTCGGCGAGATCATCGCCCAGTTCGACCGGAAGCACGCCGTTCTGCAAACAGTTCTCGCGATAGAGATCCGAAACCGAGCGCGCGACGATGCAGCTGACGCCGACCGCCTGCATGGTCCAGACAGCGCCCTCGCGCGACGAGCCGCAGCCAAAATTGCGGCCGGTGACGAAGATCGACGGCCGCGCGAATTGCGGGCGATTGAGCACGTGATCGGGATCGAGGCTGTCGTCGGCGCGCCTCCGGGCGCGATGAAAGAACATGTCG
>JAQGKM010000404.1 GCA_028290125.1 Hyphomicrobiales bacterium
AGGGCCAGCCGAAGGTCCACCAGATTTCGTACTTGGACTTCGACTCGTTCTTGTAATCCGACAGGTCGGCGGCGCCGCGCGAGGGATGCAGGAACACCGGCTTGCCGGACTTGGCGGCGAGTTCGAACACGCCGAAATATTTCGGATGGTCGAGCGGGTCGCCGTTGATGTTGGTGTGGATCTGCAGGGCGTTGGCGCCCATCGCGAAGGCGCGCTCCGCTTCCTTGACGGCATTGTCCGAGTTCATCGGCAGCGAGGCGAGGAAGCCGCAGAAATGGTCGGGATATTTCTGGACGAGTTCGGCCATGCCGTCATTGCCGAGGCGAGCGAATTCTTCGACCTGCTCGGGCGTGCCGAGCGATTCCAGCGGCGGCATGCCGAGCGAGATGACCTGGCTGTAGTCATTGTCCTTGCGGAACATGTCCACGCACTTCAGGCGCTCGTCGAGATCGTAGATGCACGGGATGCCGCGCATGCGCTTGCCGATATCCTTGGCGGCGCCTTCCGACGCCATCATCTTGTCCCAGAGGGCCTTGGGAAAGAAGTGGTTGAACGCATCGATGTAACGCATGGAGGGCTCCCTGGACGTCTTGCCTTTTGTGGCGGGAGAGAACCAGCATCCGGGCGCTTTGGCCAATACAGAGGTTGAGGACCTGCCATAAATGGTTTTTATAGCGGCATGGACTTTCGCCAGCTCCGCTACTTCCTCGCCGTGCTCGACGCGGGCTCCTTCACGGCGGCCGCGCGGCGGCTGCATGTGTCGCAGCCGGCGCTCGGCTACCAGGTGAAGCAGCTCGAGGCGCGCCACGGTCTGCCACTGCTGGAGCGCCACTCACGCGGCGTCGCGCCCACGGCGGCCGGGGCTTTGCTCGCCGCTCACGGCCGGCGGATCCTCAATGAGGTCGAAGCCGCCGAGGCTGCGCTGTCCGGATTGAAGGCCTCGCCCGCCGGTTCGCTGTCGCTGGGCGTGACGCCGACGCCGGGCCGCGCTTTGGCGCCGGGGCTGGTCGCCATGTCGGCGGCGGGCGCCGGGCCGCGCCTCACCCTGCGGGAGGGGCTGTCGGACGAGCTCGCCCGGCTCGTGCTGGAGGGCGCTCTCGACGCCGCGCTCTGCTACGACCCCGAAAAGGTCGATCCCTCCCGCGCCGCGCCACTCTACACCGAAGACCTCTTTCTGGTCGGCCCGCCGGGCGTGGTCGGGCAAGGGGCGCAAATCGCCTTCGCGGAGGTCGCCGCTTTGCCGCTCGTGCTCGATGGAAGCTTTCAGGCCGGGCGCCGGGTGATCGAGGCCGCCGCGCGCGCCGCAGCGCTGACGCTCGACCTGATCGAAGCGGAAGCCGTCACGGTGAAGCGCGAACTGCTGGTGCGGCACGGGCGCTGCTCCATCGTGCCGCTGGGCCTGTTCTTCGAGGAAATCCGTTCCGGCCAGCTCGCGGCCCGGCGCGTCATCGCGCCCGAGATTTCCCGCACGCTCGTGCTGGTCACACGGCGCGGGCTCGACGCACGTCGCCGCCGTGCGCTGGAGGCGGCGCTGCTGCCGCTCGTCGAGGGGCACATCGCCGCGGGCGAGCTCGCCTGGCGGCGACCCGGCCCCTGAAAGACGCGAAATCTCACCAGACAAGATTGCACGCGGATGCCCGACGGGATATTCCGGCAGGCGCTTAGCCAAAAGACGAAGATCTGGCCAGAAGACAAAACAGCCGGCGGGCGCTCTGGGGGAGACGACAAGCTCCAGTTCAACGAGTGAGGGAAGATGCGTTTCAGCAAGGCAGTGCTTGGAATTTTGATGGGCGTCGCCGCCCTTTCGCCGGCGATCGCGCCCGCTGCGGCCCAGCCGGCCGCCGGCTCCAAGAACCTGACGATCGTCGTCGCCTTCGGGCCCGGCGGCGGCTACGACAACTGGGCGCGCCTCGTCGGCCGCCACATCGGCAAGTATCTGCCCGGCAATCCCTCCAGCATCATCCAGAACATGCCCGGCGCCGGCGGCTATGTCGCGGCGAGCTGGATCTACAATCTCGCGCCGAAGGACGGCTCGACCATCGCGCTCATCTCGCGCGACGTGGCCGTGGGTCCGGTGATCGGCGCGCCCGGCGCGCGGTTCGACGCCCTCAAGATGAACTGGCTCGGCACGCCCGCAACGGATACAAACGTCTGCATCGCGAACGACAAGGCGGCGGTCCAGAGCGTGGACGACCTGACGAAGAAAGAGCTCATCGTGGGAGACGTCGGCCCGGGCTCGGGCACCCACACCTACCCGGCGGCGCTGAACGAGCTGATCGGCACCAAGTTCAGGCTCGTGTCGGGCTTCCGCTCTTCGGCGGACGTGTTCCTGGCGATGGAGCGCGGCGAAGTCGATGGCATCTGCGAGTCGCTCGATTCCGTCATCGGCAAGCGACCCGACTGGATCACATCCGGCAAGGTGCGCATTCTCTTCCAGGGCGGCGCGGAGGTGAACGAGCATGTGAAGGCGCCGTTCGTGAGCGAACTGGCGAAGACCGACGAGCAGAAGGCCGCGATCCGCTTCCTCTATGCGGGGCAGGGGATCGGCCGTCCGTTCGTGGCGCCGCCCGGCCTGCCGGCCGACAAGCTCGCGGCGCTGCGCGAGGCGTTTGCGAAGGTCATGGTGGACCCCGAGTTCGTCGAGGACGCCGCGAAGATGAAGCTCGAGGTCGAGCCGAAGGACGGTCCGCACCTCGAAGCGCTGGTGAAAGAGATTTACGCCAGCCCGAAAGAGATTATCGAGAAGATGAAGCCGCTGATGCAGTGACGTCGACGGCGCTGATTTTGGAGGAGAGAGCCCATGGCTGATGACACAAGAGTAACGAAGGGCGGCGCCTCGGCCGACCTCGGGCATAATTCCGGGAACATGAGCCCGGAAGAAAAGCTCGCCACGCATTACCATTCCAAGAAGGACCGCGTGTTCGTCCGCGCGATCCAGGGCGAGTACAAGCTGCAGGCCGAACTCGACCGCCTGCGCTCGGTGCCGCGCATCCGCAAGGCGAAGGACATTCCCTTCGTGGACGGCCCGCAGTGCTTCAGCCGGCATTATGTCGAGCCGAAGGACGGCATCACGCAGACCTTCCATTTCCATCTGGAAGAATATGCGCCGGGCGCCTCCTCGCAGCAGCACGGCCACGTCAACGAAGCCGCGTTCTACATTCTCGATGGCGAAGGCTACGAGATCCACGACGGCATCCGTTACGACTGGAAGGCCGGCGACGTCGCGATCGTTCACAACAATTGCGTCCACCAGCACTTCAACGCGTCCACCACCAAGCCGGCGCGCGCCATCGTCATCAAGACCAAGCCCATGTACCTCTTCCTGAACATGCTGTTCCAGAAGCAGGTCAAGTCGCGCTCGGTCGAGCATTCGGAATATTCCGAGGGCTTCGAGGTGCGCGAAGCCGAGTCTGACGAAAACCATCCCGAGGGAGGCTACTGATATGGCGTGGAGTGAAGTTGGAGCCTGGCTCGAGGGCAAGGGCAATGAACGCCTCTACCAGCGCGCCCTCGACGAGGCGCAGGATGCGCCGTCACGCAATTCGCGTCGCAAGAAGGTCATCACCCCCGAAGAAATGCCGTGGGAAATGTCTCGTCAGGGCCTGCTGAAGCACGTCATCAACGAGAACATGAACACCCGCATGGAGACGGTCGACGCCTACATGCAGATCATTCCGCCGGGCTC
>JAQGKM010000409.1 GCA_028290125.1 Hyphomicrobiales bacterium
GTCGACAGCGGCACGAAGATGATCCATCTCGGCAAGAACACGACGAGCCGCATCATCTCGAAGGGCATCTCCGCGGGGCGTTCCAACAACACCTATCGCGGACAGGTGTCGGCGCATCGCAAGGCGAGCAACGCGCGCAACTTTACGAATTGCGACAGCTTGCTGATCGGCGAGACATGCGGCGCGCATACGATTCCGTATATCGAGGCGAAGAACGCGACCGCCGTGTTCGAGCATGAGGCGACGACGTCGAAGATCTCCGAAGACCAGCTGTTCTACTGCATGCAGCGCGGCCTTTCGGCGGAAGAAGCGACGGCGCTGATCGTCAACGGCTTCGTGCGCGACGTGCTGCAGCAATTGCCGATGGAGTTCGCGGTCGAGGCGCAGAAGCTGATCTCGATCTCGCTCGAAGGCTCGGTGGGGTAAGGCCCATGCTCGACGTCGGTCATAGCGCGCTGCCCATCAACAAGGGCCGTTTCCCGACGGAAACGGAAGCCTTGTCGTGGCTCGTGCAACGGCTTGTCGAAGAGCTCGACCCGCTGGAGATCTGGCTGTTTGGCAGCCGTGCCCGCGGCGATGCGCGTCCGGACAGCGACTTCGATCTGCTTGTCGTCGCCAAGCCGCTGGCCGCATTCGGGAGCGAAGACTACGATCGAGTCTACGCGCCGACCTGTGGAAGCGGCATCGCTTGCGACGTCGTGCCGTGTTCCAAGCAGGATTTCGATGAGGGCGCCGAGCTGAAGACGTCTTTCGTGCGGGCGATACTTGACGAAGGGCGACGTCTGTTCCCTGAGTTGGGGATGCACTGATGACCGATCAGCGTTCCCGCCGCATCGATGGGTTCTTGTTGCTCGCGTCCGAAGAGCTAGCGGCCGCGCGGCAGCTGGCGCCTTTGCTTCCGCGACAGGGCGCCTATTTTCTCCAGCAATCGGTGGAGAAGCTCGCCCGCGCCGTTCTTGAAGTCGAAAACGTTCCTGCAGGAGCGACGCACAATCTTCGTTTTCTCGCCGACCTGCTTGGTGAGAGACATGTACTCAAGGCGGCCTTCATCGAGTTCGATGATCTCACGCCGGCTTCGACGCGGTATCGCTATCCGAGCCCTTCCGGCGCCGTGTCGCCGGTCAAGACGGAACAGGTTGTCGCTCGCCTGAGCGACGTCGACCGCCTGGCCTCTATTGTTCGCAACTACATCGACCGCAAGCGGTCCGACACCGTCACGAAAGACGATTGACCAATGCTCGAAATTCGCAACCTCCACGCCGAGATCGACGGCAAGCAGATCCTCAACGGCCTTACGCTGACCGTGAACGACGGCGAGATTGCCGCGATCATGGGGCCGAACGGCTCCGGGAAATCGACGCTGTCCTATGTCGTGTCCGGCCGCGAGGGTTACACGGTCACGGGTGGCGAGATCCTGCTCAACGGCGCGAACGTGCTCGAGATGGACGCGTCCGAGCGGGCTGCTGCCGGCGTGTTTCTGGCGTTCCAGTATCCGCTGGAAATCCCCGGCGTCACGACGATGACCTTCCTCAAGGCGTGCATGAACGCGCAGCGCAAGGCGCGCGGCGAGGCTGAATTCACAACGCCCGACTTCATGAAGCGCGTGCGCGCCGGCGCCGACAAGCTCGGCGTCCCGCAGGACATGCTGCGCCGCGCCCTCAACGTCGGCTTCTCGGGCGGCGAGAAGAAGCGCATGGAAGTTCTGCAGATGTCGCTGCTGGAGCCGACCTTCGCAATCCTCGACGAGACCGACTCCGGACTCGACATCGACGCGCTGCGTGTCGTCGCCGACGGCGTGAACGCGCTGCGCGATCCGAAGCGTTCGTTCCTCGTCATCACCCATTACCAGCGGCTTCTCGACTACATCGTGCCCGACACCGTGCATGTCATGAGCAAGGGTCGCATCGTGAAGACGGGCGGCAAGGAGCTGGCGCTCGAGCTCGAGGCCAATGGCTATCGCGACTTCGTCGGCGAGGCCGCCTGATGAACGCACGTAGCGCACCTCCGCAGACGCCGGCGGAAGCGAAGATCGCAGCCGATTACGTCGGCGCGCGACTCTCGCTGCCGGGCGGCGAGGCGGTCACGGACTTGCGGGACGCCGCCTTCGACGCCTTCATGGCGGCGGGCCTTCCGACGCGTCGCGTCGAGGCCTGGCATTACACCGACTTGAAGCGCGCCATGGGCGAAGCCCTGCCGATCGCAGCGCCGCCTGCGGCGACCTCGATCCTCGCGCAGGGCGCGCGTCTCGACACGCTGAGCCCGCGTATCGAAGGCGGCGAAAGCCTGCGGATCGTTCTCGTCGACGGGCATCTGATCTCCGCTCTGTCGGACGTTGCGCGTCTGCCGCAGGGCGTGTCGCTGATGTCGCTCGCGGATGCGCTGGCGCAGGACGATGCAGGACTGATCGAGGCGCTGGCTGCGCCGGGGCTCGGGCAGGGCGATGCGGCGTTGTCGCTCAACACCGTCTTCATGCAGGGCGGTTTCGTACTCGACATCGCGGCTGGGGTCGATGTCGGTCATCCGGTCGAGATCGTCGCTCTGGCGTCCGGCGAACCCGCGCAGGCGATCTACGCGCGCTCGCTGGTGCGGCTCGGCGCCGGCGCGCGGCTGACGATGGTCGAAATCGAAGTCTGCGAAACCGGCTCGGTCGAGCAGCGCAATTGCGCCCTCGTGTGCGACGTCGCCGACGACGCGACGCTGGAACATGTGTTCGTGCCGGCCGAACTCGCGCCGGGTTCCGCCCATGTCGCCCACATGCTCGCGAGCCTGCACACGCGCGCGTCGCTTAATACGTTCACGCTCGCGCGTGGCGGCGGTCTTCTGCGCCGTCAGATCTTCCTGCGCTTCGACGGCGAACACGCGAAGGCGCAGCTCGCCGGCGCCAATCTGCTGAAGGGCCGCGATCATTGCGACACGACGCTCGTCGTCCAGCATGTCGCGCCGCACGGCTACAGCCGCGAATATTTCAAGTCGGTGCTCGACGATG
>JAQGKM010000426.1 GCA_028290125.1 Hyphomicrobiales bacterium
ACGCCGCCCAGAATACCGGCGGCGACGGCGCCGCCACGATCTCCGGCGAGCGCGGGCGCCGGCGCGAGCGCGACGAGCGTGGACGAGATGACAGCGGCCGCAAGGGCGGCGCGAAGCGGACGGGACAGGCAGGCCAGGGTCATGAGCTTTCTCGAAAGATCTGTTGAGCAGAGGCGCCGGAAGGGCCTCTTGGGAACAGCCAAACCCATCAGGCTAAACGATTTCTTACCACCGCCCGGCTCCGCTGGAATTTCGGTGCAAAACACCGGCCGGGCGCCTGTTGCGCTGAAGCGCGCAGGCTGGTAGCCAAGGCCCGCGACGCGTCGGCCAGCCTGTCCCGCTACGCGCCGCATCGCCGGATTAGCTCAGCGGTAGAGCAGCGGTTTTGTAAACCGAAGGTCGGGGGTTCAATCCCCTCATCCGGCACCACGTCCTCCCGCTTGATGAGTGATGATCGATCGCCTACTGCAATCACATGGCGGTCGCGGCAAACCGGGCTAGACTGACGGCATGAAGAAGGACGACAAACACGAGCGTGCGCAGGTGCGGCGGTTGCTGTGGATCATCGGCTGGCTGGTGGTGCTGATCGTCACGACGCTGCTGCAGCGGTGGACTGAGAGCCCATAGGCGCGCGAGCCGTGCTGGCGATGGAGCGACGTTTTTTCCGCTCACGCTGCAACAAAACGGCGCGCCCAGCAGTACTCGACTCGTATTTGTAAGGAGCCCTCAATGAGTTCAGTCTCCCATGCCTGCCGTTATTGCGGCAAGTTGAGCAGTGTCCCGCTCTCTCGCATTCGCAACGCCAAGGCCATCAAGTGCGACGCGTGCCTGATCCTCGCGAGCGTTACCGACGACGAACGCAGCGCGATGGTACGGCAATCCGAACTGTCGCCGCGTCCGTTGTCGCAAGCCGAAATGAAACATTCGGAACGCTGAGCCGCGCATGCTGTCGTTGTTGGCGACCGCGATTCACATCAATCATGCGGTTTCACACAAGCGGATCGACGTTGCGCGCCAACGCACGTCGAGTTGCGGAAATGCCCGGCAATACAGTGGATTTGCACTGCAATAAGATGCGAAAGCTTCCGTAACTTCGTTGGAAAAAATGTGTTTTTAAAGTCACATAGCTCAATGTTCGCGAATTTCTGAACGTTTGTTAACCACCTACTAGGCCGAATCTGGTCTATCTGCGGGCAGTGGACCACGGGGTCCTACGTCAGGGAAACGACCAATGCTTCGCAAGCTTCTGATCACCGCCGCTTCTTTCGCTTTCGCTGGTTCCGCTCTTGCCGCCGACTTGCCGGCGCGCACGGCCCCGATGGGCTACGCGGCTCCGATCTTCTCGTGGACCGGCCTGTATGTCGGCGTGAACGCGGGCGCCTCGCGCTCGATGAGCAAGATCACCGACACCGACTATTATAACTTCGGCGGCTCCAAGGAGACCACCAAGACCGACTTCACCGGCGGTGCGCAGATCGGCTACAACTGGCAGATGGGCGCCCTGGTGCTCGGCCTCGAAACCGACATCAACTACCTCAACAGCGACGTCAACAACGTCGATCAGTACGACGCCTTCCGCTCCAAGTCGAATTACCTCGGCACGGTTCGCGGTCGCGTCGGCGTCGCGGTCGATCGCGCGCTTGTCTACGTCACCGGCGGTCTCGCCTACGGCAAGATCAACAACGGCTACGGCTACTACTGCGACACGAACTGCAACACGTTCAATGGCTACTCGGACACGTTCGTGAGCAACAAGACCCGCACCGGCTATGTCGTCGGCGCCGGCGTCGAATACGCCTTCACGCAGAACATCTCCTTCAAGGTCGAAGGCCTGTATGCCGACCTCGGCGAGAACACCACCGCTTGCGGCACCTGCGGCAATTATCGCGTGAAGTTCGACAACACGGCCACGATCGGCCGCGTCGGCGTCAACTACCGCTTCTAATCCTTTCGCAAACCATCGTTTGTGACACGACCAGAACAGCCCCGGCGCAACCGGGGCTGTTTCTTTTTGGCCTGACGCCGTGACACGAACGGCGCACGCGCCTCGCGTATTGACGTTGCGCGCGGCCCGTCCCTAGAGTGCGTTCAAACAACAACGTTCGAACGAACTCCTGGGGAAGAAACATGACGCTGCTTGGAAAGCTGCTCGCATCCACGTCGATCTGCATCGGACTTGCAGCGCCCGCCATGGCGGCATCGATCTCCGGCGCGGTCACGGATGCAACGGGCAAGCCTGTCATGGGCGTTTTTGTCACCGCTGAAAATCCGAAGACCAACATTTCAGTGCACGTGCTGTCCGGCGCCGACGGAAAATACGTCATCCCGAATCTCGGCGCCGCGACCTACGACCTGCGCATCGACGCGATCGGCTGGAAGGCCATCCTGAAACAGGGCGTCGCGCTTGGCGCAGAGGCCGCCTCGACGGCGGACTTCACCGTGCAGAAACGCCCGGTCGAATGGAGCGAACTGAGCACCTGGCAAGGGCGGCAGCTGCTGCCCAAGACCGAGGCGCACGACCTCACCCACAAGGATCCGTTCTTCTCGACCTGCTTCCAGTCCTGCCACTCATTCCAGAACCGGATGGCTGTCGGCGAGCGGAACTATGAGGGCTGGCTCGACCGCGTGCGCTACATGAGCGAGTCACTGATGGTCGGCGACGGCCGCCGCCTCAAGGAAGGCGAGGCGGAAGAAGTCGCAAAATATCTGACGGTCCTGTTTGGCCCGGATTCGCCGAAGCCCGCGTCGCCCGAGCAGGCGCCCGGCTTCCAGGCGACTGTGCACCAGTTCAAACCGCAGGCGATGAACATCGTCTACGTCGAATATGATTTCCCGGCCGAGCGCGGCATGGGTCCGTGGAGCGCCGTCGAAGGCCCCGACGGAATGATCTGGATTCCCTATTACGGTCGCGGCAATGGCGTGACGCGCCTGAACCCGGACACCGGCGAGATGACGCCGTTCCGCCTCAAGTTCGACCAGACGGCTGGCGTTCACTCCGTCTGGCCGGCTAAGGACGGCTCCGTCTGGTTCGTCGAAACGGCGATGGGCAAGATCGCGCGCCTCGATCCCGCGACCGGCGAGATCACCGAATTCCAGAGCCCGCGCACGAGCGACGGCAAGCGCCCCGGCGCCCACACCATCCGGGTCGACGACGCCGGGATCGTGTGGGTCAGCGGCGGTCCGGTGATCACGCAATTCAACCCGAAGTCGGGCGAGTGGAAGCACTTCCCGCTGGCCGGCACCTACGGCAACGAAAGCGCGCCCGATGGCAGCCAGTGGTTCACGGCGTTCCGCGACAAGGGACCGATCGGCCGCGTGAAGAACGACGTCCTGACCACCTTCCAGCCGCCGACCAATGGCAAGCCCCAGCGTCTCGTCATCGCCAAGGATGGCACGGTGTGGTTCACCGAGCGGCAGGGCAACAAGCTCGGTCACCTCGATCCCGTCACCGGCGCGATCCAGGAATTCCCGCTGCCCGGCCCGGAGGCCAGCCCCTACGCCATCAACATCGATGCCAAGGGCATGATCTGGTATCCGTCGCACGAGATGGACACGATGAACCGTTTCGATCCCAAGACGGCCGAAGTGACGGAATATCCCTACCCGCATGCCGAGATGGCGATGCGCGAGTTCTTCGTCGATTCGAAGGGGCGCATGTGGTACGGCGGCTCGACCACCAACAAGGTCGGCTATTTCTACCTGAACGACGCTGCGAAATAGCTCTCCGCCAGCACTCTTCTGCAAGTCCCGACCAGAAAGGCGCCCGCGAGTTTCCGCTCGCGGGCGTCTTTGTTTTTAACGCAGGACGCCAGCTTGAATGCGCTGCGCCGCCCTGCTTGCTGGCGCGCTGCAATCGTCCGACAATGCCTCCGACGGACATCACGGGAGACTGGCCATGCTGAAGCACGCGGTTCGCCATTTGACGCTGGGAGCCGGGCTCGCTCTCGCCCTGTCGTTATCCGCTCCTGCGCAGGCGGAAGATCTCGGGCCGATCACCATCGCCAAGCAGGGCTACTTCTTCGTCGGCGGCAAATACACCGAAGCGCCGGGCGAGCGCGAGCCCGTCATGGCGGGCCATGCCTATGTGGAATTCCAGATTCCGCAGAACCGCCAGCGTCCCTTCCCGATCGTGATGGTGCACGGCTGCTGCTCGGCCGGCTCCAGCTGGTCGGGCACGCCCGACGGACGCGACGGCTGGGCGCATTACTTCCTGTCGAAGGGCTATGCCGTCTACATCATGGATCAGGTCGGTCGCGGCCGCGCGGCTTATGTCGATAGCGTCTACGGCCAGAACAATCCGAAGGCGCCGAAATTCGTCGAGCGCGAGTTCATCTCCTATGAGCGCTACAACCTGTTCCCGCAGGCGAAGCTGCACACGCAATGGCCCGGCGCCGGCGTCGTCGGCGATCCATTGTTCGACCAGTTCCAGGCCATGATGGAGCCCGACTTCAAGGACCGCACGCTACGCGAAATCTTCAACCGCAACGCAGGCGATGCTCTGCTCGACAAGATCGGCCCGGCGATCCTGATGGCGCATTCGCAGGCCGGCATTTACGCCTGGGGCATCGCCAACGACCGGCCGCAGCTCGTCAAGGGCATGATCATGATCGAGGCCGCAGGCTCGGCCTTCCACGAGATCGCGCTGAAAGGCCCGCCGGACTGGTTCAAGGACGAAGGCATGAGCAAGCCGTGGGGCTTCACCCGCACGCCGGTCGATTTCGCGCCCGCGCTGGAGCCGAAGCAGGAACTCGCCATCGAACAGCAGGAGAAGGCCGATTCACCTGATCTCGCGAAGTGCTGGCGGCAGAAGGAGCCGGCGCGCAAGCTGCCGAAGCTCGCCGGCATTCCGATCATGCTGCTGCATGGCGAAGCGTCCTTCGCGATGCCGACCGCGCATTGCGGCGCGGCGTTCCTGACGCAGGCCGGTGTGCAAAACGACTTCGTCAAGCTCGCGGATCTCGGCATTCACGGCAACGGGCACTTCATGATGCTCGAGAAGAACAATCTCGAAGTCGCGGGCGTGATCGCCGACTGGCTCACGCGGCGCGTGACGCCGCTCGAGAACGCCAAATAGTCATTCGGGCCCGCCGCCGAAGACCTCCGTCCAGGTCTCCGGCGTCCAGCCGGACAGCAGGAGCTCGCGCTTGTCGTCGGCGAGATCGGGCAGGAAAGTCTGGATCGGCTCGCCGCCGCTCTTCAGCCAGTCGCAGTAGCGCGCATATTCCTCCGCGCTCAGTTCGACGCTTCCGGCCTCGACCTGCATCTGCGCGGGCGGATCGACCGTCACCAGATATCGCCCGGAGGCGAGTTTCTGCGCGTGTCGTTCTGTCGGATCTGTCACGGGCGGCCTCGCGGACTCATGGAATGACCGAATAGGTTTTCACGACGGCCTTGGCGCCCTGCAGTCCGCGCGAGTGGCGCTGGATCTCGTGATGCGCCTCGCTGGTGCGGAACGTCTCGATGGCGCTCTCGCTCTCCCATTCGGAATAGGAGATGAACTCGCCTGCCTCCTCGAAACATTTCAACAATTGCTCGGACACGCAGCCCGGCGCCTGCTTCATCAACGGCGCGCAATCCTCGCGCCAGATCTTTTCGGCTGCCGCAATCTGGTCGGGTGCGACTTTCACATGGATGAGACGGATGACAGACAAGGCGCCCTCCCCGCAGGTGCATGCGCGCGCCAGTTGACGCGCCTGCTCCTCAACCGAGATGGGCCACGCCAGTTCCGGACTTCGAGGACCGTAGCCAAGGCATTCATGAAAGCGTCACAAACTTTGCCTTTGCTTTACCGCCACGGCTTCGTCGCGATGTATCCCTAGCCAAGCACTTCGAAGGTGAGAAACCGGATGCTCGACGCTGTACGGCCCATGTCCATGTCGATCATCAACAACGCCAACGAGGCGCGCGGCCTCGTCTTTGCGTTCAGGTTCGATGCGCAGGGCGTCGGCGTGCATGCCGACTTCACCAATGAGGCGCGCGCCGCCACGCCGGACGGCGGCTATTGGTGGGTGCATGGCCACCTCACCGACACGCGATGCCGGGCGTGGCTCGCCACGCAAGACTGGCTCACCGAAGAATCGCGCGAGATCCTGCTGTCGCAGGAAATGCACGACCGCATCGAGCACGACGAGGGCGTTCTCGCCGGCGTCTTCGTCGATGCGAAACTCGATTTCGACGGCCGCGACGACGAGATGGCGGAGCTGCGCTTCGCCATGGGAGATCGCATCCTGCTCACCTGCCGGCGCCGCTCGCTGCGGTCGGTGGAGAACACCCGCATATCGATCGAACGCGGCAAGCGCATCGAGTCGCCGCTCGAGCTGTTCGAAGAAATCGTTGACCGCGAGGCGGATTTTCTCGCCAAGGCGGCCAGCGACCTCGGCCACGAAGTCGATGCGATCGAAGACAAGATCATGGGCGGCTACATCAGCGACGTCCGCAACGAGACGCCGCGCATGCGCCGTCGTGCGATCAAGCTGCATCGCCAGATGTCGCGGCTGCTGGTTCTGTTTCGTCGTGTCGAACGCGCGCCCGCGAGCCGCCTCCCGCAAGATTTGCGTGACGCGTCGGGGCGCATCGCGCAGCGGCTCGAGTCGATCTATCAGGAGGTCCACTCGGCGCAGGATCGCGCGCGGCTGCTGCAGGACGAGGTCTCCGCCTCGCTCGCCAACGAGACGAACCGTCAGCTCTATGTGCTCTCCATGCTGACCGCCGTGTTCCTTCCGGCGACGCTCGTCACCGGCTTCTTCGGCATGAACACGAAGGGCCTGCCGCATGCCGAGGACGACAACGCGACCCTCTTCGCCTTTGCGGTGATGATCGCCGCTGCGGCGATCACCTATGTGGTCCTGCGCTTCGCGCTGCGACGCAGCTCGGGCCGCGGACAGTCCTGAAAAGGCTCGACGTCTGGCGCCATCCTTGCGAGCATCCGGCATCGCAAAAGGAGACACCATGTCGAAAGCTCGCGCCGCGTTGATCTTCGCCCTCGCTCTGGCCGCCCTGCCCGCACAGGCGAAGGACGCCATCAAGATTGCGGCAGGCGCGCGCGGCAATTGGGAAACCGCAGCGGCTGAAATGGGCGTGGTGTCGGGCATTTTCGACAAGCACGGCCTTCAGGCGGAAGTTCTCTGGACGCAGGGCAGCGGCGAGACGCTGCAGGCGACGGCGGCGGGCAGCGCGGATGTCGGCATCGGGCTTGGCCTCGCGGCGGCCATGTCGGCCTGGCTGAAGGGCGCGCCGATCCTGCCCATCGCCAACGCCTCGACGGGCCCCGATCTCTACTGGTACGTGCCTGCGGCCTCGCCGATCGCGTCGCTGAAAGACGCGGCGGGCAAGACCATGGCCTATTCGACGACCGGCTCTTCGAGCTACATGGCGCTCATCGCGCTCGGCAAACTCTACAACGTGAACGTCAAGCCGACCGGCACCGGCAATCCGGCCGCGACCCTCGCGCAGGTCATGTCCGGACAGGTCGACATCGGCTGGGCGGGCCCGCCCTTCGGCATCGATCAGGTCGAGGCCGGGAAACTGCGCATCGTCGCGCGGGAAGAGGAATTGCCCGACTTCCAGAACCAGACGGCGCGCATAATGGTCAGTCCGGTGAGTTTCATCCGCAATCGGCCGCAGGTGCTGAGCGCGTTCCGCGCCGCCTATGCCGAAACCATCGAGTGGATGTATGCGAGCCCTGACGCGATGAAGGCCTACACCGCATTTTCAGGCATATCGCCCGACGTCACCAAGCGCGTGCGCGAGGAGTTCTTCCCCAAGAAAGCGCTTGAGCTCAATCGTCTTGCGGGCGTGAATGAGGGGATGCGCGATGCGGTTGAAATGAAGTTTCTTCCCGCGCCCCTCACCAAGGAGCAGCAGGACGCGTTCTTTGCGTCCTACGCCAGATGAGCGTCAGATCTTGGTCCAGGCGGTGAAGCGGATTCCGACAATATCGTCCTCGCGCCAGACGACCGTGCCGTTGAAGATCTCGTTGCGGCTGAGGACATGAAGCTCGACGTCGGTTGACAGTTTCGCGGAAGGATCGACGACGAGACGCGCACCGCTCTTCGACATGTCGCGCACCACGCACAACACAAAGCCGCCGTCATCGCGCCGGAGCTTGCCGGCGAGAAAGGTGCGATAACGCTGGGCCGCGCGATCGACGCCGCCGCAGGAAACGCCGTCTTGCGCCACCAGCCTGAGACGTCCTGAACGCCGTCCTGCCTCCGTGGTCATTTACCGACATCCCCCACTCACGCGCCGCGCTCGGCATCACTCGCTACATGAACTGTAACGCATTGGAGCTATTTGATATCTTACCGACGACGCGTATTTCTTCCGATGCTTGCCGAATGCTTCCGCGAATAGTTCAAATGCGATCCATTCCGGCTTGCGTTACCTTGCGCGTGAGAACAAATGGGCACTGCATGTGGATAACGGGTGTGCCGTGCCGTAACGGCGGGACAAGCCGCGCGGTTGGTGATTGTTTGTCCCCCGGCGGGCCAGACGGCGCTGCCGCCAGCGAGGCCGGGGGGCCTCACGTCCCCGCTGGCGGCAGACACTAGATGGCCGGCGCGAGGTGCGGATCCTGTCGAAAACAATCGTGACCCTGTCGCGCACCGGTTTCTGGGTGTGCGTGCTGATCGTGCTCTACCTGTCGCTCGTTCCCGGAACCTTGCGACCGCACACGGGCGCGTCCGGACATTTCGAACATTTCATGGCTTATGCCGCGACCGGCTTCCTGTTCGCGCCAGGATCGCGCTGGCGCGAGCGCATGATTTGCGCGCTCGGCCTCGCCGCCCTGAGCGGCTGCGTGGAAATCGCGCAGGTGCGCATTCCGGGACGCACGGGTGAATTTGGCGGTTTCTTCTTTTCGACGATGGGCGCCTGGCTCGGATTGCTCGCCGGCGCGGCGGTGTGGTCCGTCTGGATGGCCAGACGGACCAGTCGCACGTCCTAGAGCGGCGGGTTCTCGCCGCCGGCCGGGCCGATCGACGCCCGGATCACCTTCATCTCGCCCTCGGGCGGCTTGCGGCCGGCGAGCGTGATCAGCGCGCCGGGCTTGATATCGTCGGCGCTGGCTGGCCGGGCGATCCAGATGACGGCGTCTTTCGCGAGCGTCAGTTTCCGCTCGCCCTCTTTGTAAGCGAGGCTGAGCTGCGGACCGTCGTTGCTCTCGCCGATCTCCGTGATCTTCGCCACCACCTGGCTCGGATCGGTCGAGGCCTGCGTGCCGGCGACCGTCTCGGCGCCCGGCTCGTAGATGACGACCTGCGCGGCCATCATGCCGCCCGCCGGGTTGTTCTTCGCCTGCGCGGTGACCTGCGCGCCGGACTTCAGATCCGACACCTTGCCGCGACGCATGGAGTTGATGCCCGGCCCCGCATCGAAGCGGATTGTCAGCGACACGCCCTGGCTCGGCGAAACCGAGATCAGGCCGCCGGCGAACTTTTCGACCGTGCCGCTGATGCGCACGTCGTCGTCGCTGGCCTGCGCGGACGCGGGCGGCGTTACGGGCGCGGGAGTCGCCGGTTTGGCGGGCGCCGGCGCCGTTTGGGCGGGAGCAGCTGGCGGCTCCTGCTGCGCATGGGCCGGCGCCGCCAGCCAGGGCGCCGCGACGATTAGGGTAAGGGCGTGAACGACCGCGCGCATGAAAGCTCCTTCGCAACCTCGAAAATCCAAAGGCAACGCAGGACAGCCCTCTTGGCTCCGTTAATTCGCGACGCGCGTCCAATAGGCGCCGGATAAGTGTGCACCTGCGAAAAATCCGCGCATGACGCAACGCAACAAAGTGTTAACTTGTGATTAGGGAATTCACCTCAAGGCAAAAGAGACCCGTGATGGATCGAGGAGCCCGAGTGAAATTCAAGGACGGCTCGAAGGCCCGCGCCAACTGGCGTGTGAGCGACGGCATGGCCGGCATGGTTCTTGCCCGGTATCGCCCCCCGCAGGATGGCCAGCCGGAGCGAGTCGACGTCGTTTTCACCGAAAATCTGACGGTTTGGGGCGAAAGGGCGAGTGAATTCGAAATTCTCCCGCCCGAGAAGCTGCAGTGATCGGCGCTTAGCGACCGATCACGAAGCCGACGCCGAACGGCATCAGGCCGAAACCAAACCCGGACGACGCCGTGCGAGAGGATTCATCTTCCGCCAGCACCATCGCCCAATAGGGCCGTCCCGGCGCATCGACGCGCGCGACGCCGATGCGGGTTACGCCGCGCATCAGCAGGTTGGCCTGATGGCCGGGCGAGCGCTGCCAGCTTTCGATGGCCGCCTGCATCGACCGGTGGCCGACGCCGACGTTTTCCGCCGCCGGCACATGGCCGAGGCCAGCCGCACTCATGCGGGATCCGAAACTTCCGCCGACATCATGAGACAGCACGCCGGCAGCGGCCATCGCCTGCGCCTGGCGTTCGGCCGCGCGCGTCAGCGCCGGGTCGATCCGCACCGGACCCAGGCCGTAGGCGGCGCGGAAGCGGGTCACCATGGAGGCGGCGCCGGAATCGGCAGGACCCGCCATGGCGGACGAAGTGAAGGCGGTCGAGGTCAGGCCAAGAGCAAGGGCGAATACGCAGGACAGGCGCACCATGACAGGATCTCCGGCGCCACCGAACGCGCGGCGCAGACATCATGGTCGCTGAAAGACTTTAAACTCGGGTATATGGGTTCACTCAGCTTGTTCAGACCGTTGCGCCGGCCTTCGCGAGAAGTCGCGCGACCGCCGCGGACAGTTCCGCCGCCGTGAACGGCTTGCCGAGCCGCGGAAGATGCGCCGGCACTTCGCCGGCGCGCTCCGCGTAGCCGGTGACGACGAGCACGGGCAGGTTCGGCTGTTCCTCCGCCACACGCGCGGCGAGCGTGGCGCCGCTCATCCCTGGCATGACGAGATCGGTGATCAGCATGTCGAACGCGCGCGCGCGCAGGAGGCGCAGGCCGGTCAGCGCATCCGGCGCCTGCGCGATCGTATAGCCCTCATCCTCCAGCATCGCCGCCGTGGCCTGCCGGACGAGTTCATCGTCATCCACCAGCAGGATCGCGCCCGTGGTCTTCTCGGACGACCGAGCCGCAGCCGGCGCATCGCTGATGCGCGCAGCGTTCGGCGACCGCATGAGCCAGATTTCCACGCGCGTGCCCTCGCCGGACCAGCTCTGGAGCCTGAAGGCGCCGCCCGACTGAATCGCCAGACCATGCACCATGGAGAGACCGAGGCCCGTCCCCTTGCCGACTTCCTTGGTGGTGAAGAAAGGCTCGCTCGCGCGCGCCAGCGTCGCCGCGTCCATGCCCACGCCGGAATCGGCAAGCGCGAGGCAGATGTAGTCGCCTGCCGGCAGTGACATGTCGTTGTCAGCCGCGAGCGAACGTCGACCGACCGACAGGGTGATCGTGCCGCCGTCCGGCATGGCGTCGCGCGCATTCACCGCAAGATTGAGCACGGCGAGCTCGAGCTGGTTGGGATCGACAAGCGCGGGCGGCACGTCAGGCTCGATGTCCGTGACGATCACGCAATTCGAGCCCAGCGTGCTGCGCAGCAGGTCCATGATGCCGCGCACCAGCACCGAGACATCGACGCTCTGCGGCGCGAGATCCTGCCGCCGCGCGAAGGCCAGCAGTCGCTGCGTCAGGATGGCGCCGCGCTCGGCGCCCTGCGTTGCGCGCTCCAGCAACAATTCGGCGCGTTCGTTGCCGCGCACGAATTTTCCGAGCAGGCCGAGATTGCCGAGAACGACGGCCAGCAGATTGTTGAAGTCATGCGCGATGCCGCCGGTCAGCTGGCCGATGCTTTCGAGCTTCTGCGACTGGAACAGCCGCTGTTCCGCCGCGAGCCGCTGCTCGCTCTGGATAGAGAGCTGGCGCAGCACTTCATGTTCGTTCTGCACGCGCTTCAAAGCCAGCAGCGACAGGACGAGCAGGAAGAACGAGGCCGAGCCCGCCACCGCGCCATAGAGGCGCAGATTGGTGAACCAGCGCTCCGACAGCGCAGCGTCCGTCTGGCCGAAGACCACATAGGCGTTGTAGGGCGCGACCTTGCGAAAGGCGAACACGCCCTTCTCATTGTCGATCGGCGAGCGTCCACGAAACAGGCCCGAGACAGGATCTTTCGCGATGGCCGCCATCAACGGATGCGCGGCAGCGATCTGCGGGTCCGACATGTCGGGATCATGCGCCAGAATGGAGCCGTCGCCACGCAGCAGCAGCGCCAGATGACGCCCGTTGGGCGAGGCTTCGCGGAAGACGTTTTCAAAATATTCCGGGCTCAGGGCGACATGCAGGACGCCATTGAAGACACCATCGGGCGTCAGCCTCGGACGACTGACCGCGAAGGAGGCCGTGCTTGTGGCGCGACCGGTGAATGGCGGACTTATGTTCGTGCCGAGAGCGCCGTTCTTGTGGGCCAGAAAGAAGTCGCGGTCGGCGATCCCGACGCTGCGGTTCCAGTCCTGGCTGCCCGCCAGAACGCCGCCATTGGCGTTGCTGATCCAGATCGACACCGCTTGCGGCAGGGGCGCCTTGAGGGTGCGCAGGAAGTTGTTGATCGCCGGCGTCTCGATCTGCGCGGGCGCGAGGTCACGAATGCGGTCGTCGACGCGGCCAAGCAGCAGGTCGACGGTGTCGAACACCTTGCGCGCATGTTCATCGAGAATGGTGGCGGTGCGTTGCACCGTGCCTTCGCCTTCGCGAAGCACGTCCCGACGATTCTCGACGGCCGCAGCCAGAAAGGCCGTCGCCGGAATGATGATAGCCGCCGCGACAAGCGCCTTGTGAAATAGCACGGATGAACCTTGCACCTGGCCTCCGGTTGGGGACGTCCAATCCTCCGAACCCTACAACAGTCGAAACCGGCCACGCGAGCTTTACAGCAGGTCGAAGCCCTGGAATTCGGCGGCGCAAAGCGCTTATGCACATAGCGGAGGCCAAGGCCCAGCCCGAGTCAAGCTCCGCTTACGGCGGACCGGCGCATCGTGTAAGGAAGACGGGCGATATGCTATGGGCGAAAGGCCGAAAGAAAATGGCCGGAGGACATATGGGCGAGCATTTCAAGGGACGGCGCGAAGACCTGCGGCTTGTGACGGGCCAAGGCCTTTATGCGGCCGACCGGACCTTCGCGGGCGAGGCGCATGCCGTGTTCCTGCGCGCCGACCGCGCGCATGCCGAGATCGTCTCCATCGACGCTGACGCCGCCCGCGCCATGCCGGGCGTCCTTGCCGTGCTGACCGGCGCGGACACCAGGGCCGCGGGGTTCGGCTCGGCCGCGCCGCTCGTCGTTAACCCGGGCCGCGGCGGCTCGAAGATGCTCAATCCGCGCCGCCAGGTTCTGGCCGAGGACCGCGTGCGGTATGTCGGCCAGGAGGTCGCGCTCGTCGTCGCCGAAACGGCGCATCAGGCGCAGGCCGCGCTCGAGGCCATCGTGGTCGACTACAACGACCTGCCCGCCGTCATCGATCTCGACGACGCCATGGCGGACGCCACCCTGCTCTATCCCGAACTCGGCACCAATCTCGCGTTCGATTTTGAATACGGCGACGAATCCGGCGTCGCCTCCGCGATCAGCGGCGCGGCGCATGTGACGCGAGTCGAGCTCGACCTGCCGCGCCTCGTCGGCAATCCGATGGAGCCGAAAAGCGCCACCGTCTGCTTCGACGCCGCATCCGGCCGCTACGACATCTATGCGCCGACGCAGGGCATGACGCTGATGCGCGACAGCCTCGCGACCGGCACGGGCGTGCCGGCGAACAACATCAAGGTTCACGCCAAGGATGTCGGCGGCGGCTTTGGCGTACGCACCGAGGGCTATTCCGAATATTGCGTGCTGATGCTCGCTGCCCGCATGCTGGAGCGGCCCGTGAAATGGTCCGGCACGCGCGCCGAGACTTTCGTCAGCGACCACCACGCGCGCGCAGCCAAATTGTTCGGCGAACTCGCGCTCGACGCGGACGGAAAATT
>JAQGKM010000466.1 GCA_028290125.1 Hyphomicrobiales bacterium
CGCGACATTGTCCATGTCGATCATCTGCGTGTCGGGGTTCACGCCATAGCTGACGGCCTTGAACCACTTGCCCGACATATTGACCGACGAGCCATGCGTCAGATGTCCGCCGGCTGCGAGGTCGAGGCCCATGAACGAGTCGCCCGGCTGCAGCAGCGCGAGGAACACGGCCTGGTTGGCCTGCGAGCCGGAGTTCGGCTGGACGTTGGCGAACTTGCAGCCAAACAGCCGCGTCACGCGCTCGATCGCGAGGTTTTCGGCAATATCGACGAACTGGCAGCCGCCGTAGTAGCGGCGGCCCGGATAGCCCTCCGCATATTTGTTGGTCATCACCGAGCCCTGCGCTTCGAGCACGGCGCGCGAGACGATGTTTTCGGAGGCGATCAGCTCGATCTCGTCGCGCTGGCGACCGAGTTCGAGCTCGACGGAACGGGCGATTTCCGGATCGCTGTCGGCGAGCGTGGCGCCGAAGAAGGAGTTCGAGAGCTGATAGGCCGAAGCGGCGCTGGAATTCGTCTGGGACATCGCCCTGCTCCTCGTCATTTGGCCAGCGAAACGAAACCTATGGGCAGCGGAGACGCCGCGCACGCAACATATAGTCTCGTCGGGTGGCTGAAAACGCCATGGCCTTAGCATGCTCCGCCAAAGACGGAAAGGCGACAGAGTGCCCTTTCGGCGGCTCGGGACATCAAATTGGCCGTCATTGCGAGTGGATCAGTCCTGAAGCTACGTGTAAGGCCCGACCGTCGCCGACACCGCGCTCACGACGACGACTCGGGCCTGGATTGCTTCGCTCCGCTCGCAATGACGATCCGGCGTCGACGGCTGAGCTACAACCTCACCGCCGTCATTGCGAGCGAAGCGAAGCAATCCAGAGGCCACGCGTGAGGCCTGACTGTCGCCTGCGTTGCGCTCACGGCGGAGACTCGGGTCTGGAATTTCAACCGATACGAACCTGCTGCGCGCCGGCGCCAGCATCCACTTCTGACGCCACGAAAAAAGGCCCGCCTCTCGTCGAGACGGGCCTTCGATTATCAGCTCAAGTCCGACCGCTCAGCGGCGCGGCATCTCGCTCAGCGACATCGGCTCCAGAATGCCGTTGGAGGGCTGCTGGCCCTGCACGCTGCTGGTGGACGCCGCCGCCACCGCGCCCGAGGCTCCGAAACCGTCGCGCTGGTAGATGTCCTCACGGAACTGCACGAGGCCGTCGTTCGACCAGGCGGTGACATAGACCCAGTACACCGGCACCGGCGTCGTCAGGCGCGCGTCGACGCGCTGGCCCGAACGGATGGCCTCGTCGATCTGGTCGCGGGTCCAGCCGGGCGTGTCCTTGAGCAGCCACGCGACATAGTCGCGGACGTTCTGCACGCGCACGCAGCCCGACGAGACGAAGCGGAAGTCGTCGCCGAAAATGCCCTTGGCGGGCGTGTCGTGCATGTAGACGCCGTGCGGGTTCGGAATGTTGATGCGCACAAAGCCCAGCGAGTTCACGTCGCCGCCCGGATCCTGGCGGAACTTGAAGTGGGTCGCCTCCATCGAATTCCAGTTGATCGCGTTGGGCGCAACCTCGCCGCCGGCGGCGTTGAACACGCGGATCTTGTTGTCCGAGAGGTAGTTCGGATCCGCCTGCATCTTGGGGATCAGGTCCTTGCGGATGATCGACGCCGGGACGGTCCAGAACGGGTTGAAGTTCACCTCGACGGCCTTGGCCTGCATGACCGGCGACTGACGGTCGATCTTGCCGACGCCGGCGGCGTGATGGGTCACGACCTGCCCGCCCTCAACGGTCTCGACCGCCGCGCCCGGGATGTTCATCGTCACGAAGCGCCCGCCGAGGTTGCCCGAGAAGGCGCGCAGACGAACGAGGTTGATTTCAAGCTGACGCACGCGAACCTGCGCCGGCACGTTCAGCGCCTGCACGGTCTGCTGGGCGACGACGCCCGTCGCGTTGATGCCGTGGCGGGCCTGGAAACGCTTCACACCCGATTCGACGTAGGAATCGAACACCGGCGAATTGCCGGCCGATTCGTCCAGATCGCCGGTCGTCACAAGACGCTGGCGAAGGGCGACGACGGCGTTGCCCTTGGTGCCGAGCTTCATCGTCTGATTCGGCACGGCGTTCCAGCCGCCGCGCGCCGCGAGATCCTGATATTGCGCGATGGCGCGCTCGGTCTCGGCGATCGTCTGCTGGGAAAGAATCGGCGTCGAACTGCGCTGAACCGCAAGGCGCGGGTCGGCATCGTATTTCTGCACCCACTCGGCCTGTTCGCCGAAAAGTCCCACGGTGCCGTCAGCAGGCGCGGCGAAAGCCGCGGTCGTCCCGAACCGTCCGGCGCCCACGGCCGCGAGGCCGGCGAGCCCGAGGCCCTGCATGACGGCCCGACGGGAAACGGAATGGTTGAACTTGCTCACCGGTCGCTCCAATGCGTTCTGATCTTTTCCAAAGGTCTTGGCCGCCCCCCGAAGCCGACCCACCCGTGGCGGTTCTCCTGGGGTCAGGCGCCCGCCTCGCGCCTCGACCGCAGCCCAGCCCTAAGGCGGACGCGAGAATGATCAGCGCTAACACGAACAGGGTTAAGAAAGAGGGAACAGGAAGGCCGTTTTGTGGCGGCATAGCTTCCCAAAAGACACACCGGCGATCAAAACAAAAGGAGCGCCCCTGAAGGACGCTCCCTTTTACTACGAAACCTGTGGATCGCGAAGGTCTAGAGGCGATAGCGGATCTGGTCGGTCCAGAAGCGCTCGAGGCGGGCGAGCGCCGTGTTCATGCGGGCGAATTCATCACCCGAGATGCCGCCGATCTGCTCGACCGTGAGAACATGCTTGTCGTAAAGGCCGGCGACGACATCGTGCACCGCCCTGCCCTTTTCGGTCAGGCTGATGCGGACCGAGCGGCGGTCGACGCGCGAGCGGGCATGGTGAAGGTAGCCCATCTCGACCAGTTTCTTGACGTTGTAGGACACGTTCGAACCGAGGTAGTAACCGCGGGTGCGAAGCTCGCCGGCGGTCAGTTCCTTGTCGCCGATGTTGTAGAGGAGAAGCGCCTGGACGGCGTTGATGTCGCTGCGGCCGCGGCGGTCGAATTCATCCTTGATGACGTCGAGCAGGCGGCGGTGAAGGCGCTCAACAAGCGTGAGAGCTTCCAGATAGGCCGGGCGCACTTCGCCGGCGCGCTCGGCGCGCTGCTGGGAGGCTTCCGTCTTGAGGACCGTATTCATGTGTTGACCCCGTCGTCTTTGCGGCTGTTACCGAGAATAGTCCCGGCCTCTGATGGGACTAACAGTAAGATCTCCGCATGAAGACGAGTTTAAATAACAAGCTGAATCCCGCGTTTACTTGTTGAAGTGAATCAATAATGAATTCAAGAGTTTGTTTAGATTAAAATTGTCTTGGCAAAGAGCTCGTCGGGCGCCATCTCGCGCTTGATCAGTCCGTCGTTCAGCGCGTAGCGCAACATGTCCTGCAACTCGTGCCGATTGGCCTCGAGCCCATAGGCCCACATGCGCTCGCCCATCAGGCGTTGCGTGTCGGCTGCTTCCTCGGCGCCCCATGGAAGGCTGGCGCGCAGGTAGTTCTTCTGCGTGAGGTCGACAAGCGCCTGCGCCTTGGCCTTGCTGAAAGCATCGAAGACGGCGCGCGCAAGCCAGGGATGCTGTTCCGCGAGACTGCGGCGCAGCAGCAGGCAATGCATGATCGGGAAGTTGCCGGTCTTGCGGAAGTAATCGACCTCGGCTGCGCGATAGTCTGGAAACAG
>JAQGKM010000090.1 GCA_028290125.1 Hyphomicrobiales bacterium
ATCGCGCGCGCCATGGCGATGAAGCCCGACGTGCTCCTGATGGACGAGCCCTACGCGGCGCTCGACGCGCTGACGCGCCGCAAGATGCAGGAAGAGCTTCTGCAATTGTGGGACGATGTCGGCTTCACGCTGGTCTTCGTCACCCATTCCATCGAGGAAGCTGTGGTCGTGGGCTCGCGCGTCGTGGTGCTGTCGCCTCATCCTGGACAGGTGCGCGCCGAGCTGAACTGCCACGATCTTGATTTTACCCAGCGCGACAGCGTCGAGTTCGGCCGTCTCACGAGCCGCATCTCGCACATGCTGTTCGACGGCCAGACGATTGCGCATTGAGGAACAAGATGACCGCGACCGCCCGCCTCCATCCGCCCGTGCGCCAGGAAATCGAATTCGACGTCACGGCGCCGGCCGAACTCGGTGACGTCGCCAAGCCGCTGTCGCTCGTCGAACGCCTCGTCGAGAACGCCGCCTTCCGGCGCGGGTTGATCCTCATCGCCGTCGCGCTCGTCTGGGAGCTTTATGCGCGCTGGCTCAATTCGCCGCTGTCGTTCCCGACCTTTCTCGACACGCTCGAAGCCCTGCAGGAGGGCATAGCGTCAGGCGTCATTCCCGCGCGCCTGTCGGTTACGCTGCAAACGCTCGTCATGGGCTATTTCATCGGTCTCGTGATTGCCGCCGTACTCACCACGGTCGCGGTGACGACGCGCATCGGCACCGACCTGCTGTCGACCTTCACGGCCATGTTCAATCCGCTGCCGGCCATCGCGCTGCTGCCGCTCGCGCTGCTTTGGTTCGGACTGGGTCGGCCCTCGCTCGTCTTCGTCATCGTGCATTCGGTGCTGTGGGCGGTGGCGCTCAACATGCACTCGGGCTTCCTCTCGGTGTCGGAAACGCTGCGCATGGCGGGCCGCACCTTCGGGCTGAAAGGCCTGCGCTTCGTTTTCGGGATTCTCATCCCGGCGGCGTTTCCGGCCATTCTGGCTGGCCTGAAGATCGGCTGGGCCTTTGCCTGGCGCACGCTGATCGCCGCCGAACTCGTGTTCGGCGTGTCGTCCGGACAGGGCGGGCTCGGCTGGTACATTTTCGAGAACCGCAACACGCTCAATACGGCGTCGGTGTTTGCGGGACTTCTCACCGTGATGGCCGTGGGCCTGCTCGTCGAGGCTGTGATCTTCCGCATCATCGAGGCAAAGACCGTGCGGCGCTGGGGCATGCAGCGCGGCTGATTTTGACCCGAGCCCGAAAACGGGCCGGTTACCTGGAGGAAACGACATGGGTGGACTGAAGCTTCTGCGTTCCGCGCTTGTGGCCGGCATTGCGCTGGCCTGCGTGCTGCCGGCAGCCGCCGCGGAGCTGAAAGTCGTCGCCTTCGCGGGCGCGTCGAACTGGCCGTTCTGGATCGGTCAGGAGAAAGGCCTGTTCAAGAAATACGGCGTCGAGACCACGCTCGACATCACGCCCAACTCCGTCGAGATGGCCAAGAACCTTCACGGCGGCCGCTACGACATGGCGCTGACCGCCATCGACAACATCATCGCGTATGACGAAGGACAGGGCGAAGCGGGCCTGCCCGACAATGCCGGTTTCGTCGCGCTGTTTGGCGTCGACGACGGCATGCTGAACGTCATGGCGAAACCCGGCATCGCCACCATCAAGGATCTCAAGGGCAAGACCTTCTCGGTCGACGCCATGACGACCGGCTTCGCCTTCGTGCAGCGTGAATTGCTGAAGAAGAACGGCATGTCGGAAGCCGATGTGAACTGGGTCAAGGTCGGCGGCGGCGCGCAGCGTCTCGAAGCCCTCATGAAGGGCGAGCAGGACGCGACTCTGCTCAACACGCCGCTCGACCTCGCCGCCGAAGCCAAGGGTTTTCGACGCCTGATGCGCGCCAAGGACGAACTGGGCGGCGCCTATCAGGGCATCGTCGGCGCCGTGAAGCGCGAGAATGCTCCCGCCAAGCGCGCCGAAATCGTCGGCTTCATCCGCGGCTTTCGTGATTCGGTCGGCTGGCTGGTCGATCCCGCCAACAAGGACGAGGCGCTGGCGATCTTCCTCGCCCGCATGAAGGGGATGGAGCGCCCGGCCGCCGAAAAGGCCTACACGGCTCTCACCGACGCCAAGGGCGGGATCTACCGCGATCTGAAGATCAGTGCCGAAGGCCTGAAGACCGTCATGACCTTGCGCTCCACCTACGCGGAGCCGAAGAAGCCCTTGTCGGACCCGTCGCGCTACGTCGACGACAGCTACCTCGCCGAAGCGTTGAAATAGCACCTTGCACCAAGGCGAACGCGCAGGCTCATTCCGCGCGTTCGCGCCGCCCGACATGGACTCGTCCGCGCTGTGCGCCTAGAACTGCGCCGTAAACTTGTCCTTGGGGTAGCGCCGGATGAACCTCGAAAAGTGGGGCAGCGGGCACGAAGGGCCCGGCGCCGCACACGCGGTTTCCTGGTTCCGCGCGCTTGCGCCCTCGATGATGGCGGGCGCCCTTCTGGGCGTCATCGCCCGATTCCAGGGCGCGCCGCGTCTGGCCTTTGCGGTCACGATCCTCGTGTCAGCCGCCATCGGTGGCGCGCTGCACGTGCTCAACCACGCAGGCGCGCACGGCGTGACGGTGCAGCGGATCGCGCAGCGCACGCGGGCGCTGCGCGATCTTTCGACCGCAATGCAATTCATGCTCATCGCCTTCGTGGTGACGTCCATCTTCGCGCTCGAACTGCAGTTCGACGTCGTCCCGAATCGCTACGGCTTCGTCGAACTCATCATTCCGGTGGCTGTCGCATCCATCCTGTTCGATGTGCTCGGCGGCACGTTCTGTGCGGCGCTCACCATCTGCTACGCCTTCCAGGCGCTGGCGCCGCCGCGGTTCGCTCCGATCCTCGAAGCAGACGTGTCGTGGCGCGTGTCGCTCGTCACCTTTGCGGCGGCTGCGCTCAGCACCGCGATCTTCTTTGCACACGAGTCGCGGCGCCTTCAGCCCGCAAGCGAACGCCAGATCGACAGCGCCTGGCGCGCCGCCAGCCATCTGCTAGAGGACATGGCCACGAGTTTGCAGCGCAGCTTTGCGCGCATGAAGACCCATGTCCTGCCGGGAGCCGCACTGGTCCTGCTCTACGCAGTGGTGTGGGCGGCCTTCGCGACGATCTCGACCGGACGCGGCCTGCATGGGGATTCCCTCGAGGCTTACGCCTGGGGCCGCGAATTCGTGTTCGGCTATTACAAGCACCCGCCATTCTGGTCGTGGGTGGCGGGCGCGTGGTTCTGGGTGATGCCGCGCACGAATTTCTCGTTCTGGCTGCTCAGCGAGTTGAACGGCGCGCTCGGCCTTGCGGGCGCCTGGGCGCTGATCGGACGCTTCGGCGACCGCCGCATGCAGATGCTCGGCGTGCTGCTCCTGATGCTGACGCCATTTTATCAGTTCAACGCGCAACGCTTCAACGCCAACACTATCCTGCTCTCGCTGTGGCCGTGGACGCTCTATTTCTTCGTGCGCTCGGTCGAGACCCGCCTCGTGCGTCACGCCGCATTGTGCGGGCTGCTGGCGGGCTTCGCCATCCTGTCGAAATATTTTGGCGCCATCCTGATCGCCACGTGCTTCTTCGCGGCGCTCACGCATGAATCGCGACGTCGCTACTTCACCTCCGCGGCGCCCTATGTCTCGGTCCTGATGGCCTTCATCGTCTTCCTGCCGCATCTGGTGTGGTTGTTCCGCGACGGCTTCCAGCCGCTGCTCTACCTCTCGAACCGCATCGACGTCGCCGATCGGGCGATCTCGAACCATTACTTCGAATTCATTCTCGGCAATCTGGCATTTTTCGTTCTGCCCGCCGCCGTGCTGCTGTTCGCACGCTGGCGTCGCGGTCGCGAGGTCGAACCCTTGCGGATCGCCGGGCGGCACGGCGCGCCGTTCTTCAGCGTGCTGGCCTTTGCGCCTTTCGTGCTGACCCTCGTCGCCGGCACGGTCGGACACGCGTCGCTCGGCATTCCTTTCGCGGTGCCGATCTTCGCGCTGGCGCCGCTGGTGCTGATCCAGTTCATCACGCCCGACCTCAAGGCGTCCCTGCGCGCGACGCGGACTGCCGTCGCTGTCGTGCTGGCAGGCTGCGCGCTCACCGCGCCCGTGCTGCCCTACCTTTATCTGCGCTTCGATACGAAACATCATTCCGAACCGCGCGAGGAAATGGCGGACGCGGCGATCGCGCTGTGGCGCAAGGAGGTCGGCGCGCCGCTCCGGTTTATCGCCGGCGAGCGCGACTTCCAGCTCGCCACAGTCTTCCGCTCGCGCGACAACACGTCGGAATTCAACAATTTCAATTTTCGGTGGTCGCCCTGGGTGACGCCCGAGGGTCTGCGCCTGCACGGGCTCATGGCGATCTGCCGCGCCGGCAACGACACTTGCAACGAACGCGCGGCGCGCTTCACGCGGCCGGACACGAGCTTGCATCCCATCACCCTGCAGCGCGAGGTCTGGGGCGCCAAGGGGCTGCCCTGGACGCTGAATCTCTACATCATCCCGCCGGAAGCCACGCCCGCGCGACAGGATTGATCAGAGATCGGCGAGCGGCCCGAGATCGACAGCGCCCCATTTCGCCAGCAGGCTCACCGCCTCCAGCACACCCTGCACCGACTGACCGGTCTGCAGCGCGAGGTCGCTGACGATTGCAGGACGCGCGCGCAAGGCCTGCTCGAGCGCTGCGAGTTCGATTTCGGCAGGACGATGCTGGCTCGCCGCCGAGAACAAGGCGTGGCGCATGGCGCCCCGCCAGTCCGGCGTGTCGCGCAAGGCCACCAGCGTGTGCGCATCGAGCGCCGCCGACGGATAGGATTTGAAATAGGTGAACGGGTTGAGATGCTGCGCGAGCGCCGGCGTCTCAGTCCGGACGGCGGCTGCGCGCAGCTCCGACAAACGCGCCCACAGCCGCTCGTAGGCGCGCATGACGACGGGCCAGTCGAAGGCCTCGCGCGCGACGGCGCGGCCACGCGCGCCCATCACGCCACGCAGATGCGGAAGCTGCACGAGATCCACGATGGCGTTGCGCAGAGCGCGCAAATCGACTGACACATGCTGGCTCGCGGCGGCGATGTAGGTGTCGTAAGTCAGGGCCTGCGCGGCGTGCCGGCGCGCATAGGTTTCTCCGGCGGCGTCGAGTTGCGGCAGGAAGGTCGGGATGAGGTATCCGGTGTCGCCATGCCGGACCGTCTGGCGATAGCCGTCCCAGTCGGTCGCAATCACCGGCTTGCCCGCCGCCATCGCCTCGATGATCGTGAGGCCAAACGTCTCCTGGATGTTGTCGGACAGCGACATGAAGACGTCGCTCGCCGCCCATGCTGACGTGCGCGCATCAGCCTTCGTCCCGTCGAGCCAGATGTGCCGGACCGACGGCGCGAAATCGGCGGCGCCCTGCTTGAACGCGCTTTCGATATATTCGTTGGCGAACCAGCCGCACTGGATCAGCACGATCTTCCTGCCCGTCTCCTGCGCCGCCGCCTCCAGCGCGACATACATCGGATAGGGATGCGCCTTGGCGTGAAAGCTCAGGCGACCGAGGAACAGGAAGGCGACCTCGTCCTCCGCGAGACCGAGCGCGGCGCGGCGCTCTGCGCGCAGGGGTTCGAAGCCGTCGAAATCTCCGCAATGCACGCCAAGCGGAATGACCGGCAGCTCGGGCCGTGGCGCTGCGGCCTGCGCGCCAACACGCCAGCGCAGATACTCGTCTTGCGTCTCCAGCAAGGTGACGACGCTCGCCTTCACGGCCTCGGACGTGCAGATCAGCGCGTCCCACGGCATCACCGGGCCAACAGCCATGTCGGCGATGAGCCCCATGGCGCCGTCGCCCGGCGAGGCGATCGTATGGGTGAGCCCCGTGAGCGAATAGGCCGCGTGGCCGACGGCCTGGCGCAGCCGCGCGTGGCGGGCAAGTTGCGGATCCGAGAGATGCAGCCCGCCGATGGCGGCGAACGCGCGCTGCTCCTCGAGGGCCAGCCAGCGGATACTGGCGCGCGGGTCGAGACCGCGCACGTGCGCCACGAAGGCGTCGCCGCTGGCCGGGTTGGGTCCGGCGCCGACGATATCGCGACCGGCCGCCGCGCGCACGAAGGCGCGCAGAAAGCTCGCGCCGGCCGAATGACGGCCCATGACGCGACTGTCCGGCACATGAAAACCATCCGGCTCGTAACGCAGCGCCGGCCAGGACGCTGGCGGCGCAATCGAGGAAATCGGAGCCATGCAGGCGCTCCCGGGCCGAGGAAATGAATCAGGCAATGCTTTCTTATAGGCGCTGGCGCACGGCTCCGCCTAGCGCGCCCGTGTTTTGCCTTCAGGGCGCGGCCGCCGTATGGATGGCCCCCCGCCCTTGACCAGGATTGTCCCTTGCGCTTGCTCGCCGCTTCTCTCGGCCTTGTCCTGATCGCCCCCGTCGCGTCCGCAGCGGAACCCGCGACATATCTCGGCATGATCGACGCCGGCAGCAGCGCATCGCGCCTGCAGGTCTTCCGGCTTTCACCGGACGGCGCGACGATATCCGACGTGCTCGAACTCGCGGTCGAAACCGCGCCGCTGGCGTCCGGCGCGAGCAACGCCGCGACAGCCGGCGACGTGGCGATCCGCCCGCTGCTCGGCGCGCTCGACCATGCGCTCGCCCAACAAGGGATCAGCAAGGCCTCGGTGGACATTCACCTCATGGCGACGGGCGGCATGCGGCTGCTCGCAGCGCCCAGCGCCCGCGCGATCGAAGCCTCCGTCCGGCGCACGATCGCCGAGAGCGGCTATCGCCCCGGGCGCGTCGAGACGATCAGCGGCGAGATGGAGGGCTTCTACGCCTGGCTCGACGTCAATGTCCTGCTGGGGCGCCTCGCGCCGGGGCAGGCGCCGGTCGGCATCGTCGAAATCGGCGGCGCATCGATGCAGGTCGCCTATGCGGGCGCGCCGGCGTCCGACCCTGGCGTGGTGACGGCGTCGTATGGTGGCGCGACCTATTCGGTGCGCAGCGTCAGCCTGCTCGGGCTTGGCGCCGAGCAGGCGCGCAAGAGCGTGCTGGCAGGCGCAGACGCAGGCGCCTGCTACCCGTCAGGTCTCGCCGGCGACAACGGACTGAGCGGCGCCTTCGATGGCGCACGCTGCACGGGCGCTTTTGCGACGATCGTCTCGGCGCCGGCGAAAGCCCTGCCACGCGCCGAGATCGGCGATGTGCGCTTCATTGGTCTCGGGCGCCCGCTGACGGGCGTGCTCGCGGATTGGCGCCTCGCACAGG
Source organism: Hyphomicrobiales bacterium (assembly GCA_028290125.1). Lineage (GTDB taxonomy): Bacteria > Pseudomonadota > Alphaproteobacteria > Rhizobiales > Beijerinckiaceae > Terripilifer. The sequence goes on from JAQGKM010000090.1 coordinate 7,245, forward strand.
ACAATCCGGCCGCCATGAAGGATGCGGCTTACGCGCAATGCAGGCTGCCGTGGGATGAGTTCAACCGCGCCCATGGCGACACGCGCTATACGCCGCATCTCTGCGCCAACTCGCTCTATCTCGCGACGCTGCTGTTCGATGACGCAGGCTTCGGTCTCGACGCCAACAAGGTCGTGGCCGCCGAGACGCTCGCGGGTCGGCGCCCGTCGTGGACGCGCGGCGCCGCGCTCATGTTGCGCAACTAGCTGCGCAAGCCTGATCTAGCTGCGCAAGCCTGGCGCTTCCTGCCCGGTGCGGGCGACATACTCGGTGTAGCCGCCGCCGTACTGATGGATGCCGTCGGGCGTCACTTCGAGCACGCGGTTCGACAGCGCCGCCAGAAAATGGCGGTCATGCGAGACGAACAGCATGGTGCCCTCGTAATTGGCGAGCGCGGCGATCAGCATTTCCTTGGTGGCGATGTCGAGATGGTTGGTCGGCTCGTCGAGCACCAGGAAGTTCGGCGGATCGTAAAGCATCTTGGCCATCACGAGACGCGCCTTCTCGCCGCCCGACAGAACGCGGCATCTCTTCTCGACGTCGTCGCCCGAGAAGCCGAAGGCGCCTGCGAGCGCGCGCAGCGAGCCCTGCCCGGCCTGCGGGAATGAATCTTCCAGCGACTCGAACACGGTCCGTTCGCCGTCCAGCAATTCCATCGCATGCTGGGCGAAATACCCGAGCTTCACGGTGCCGCCCATCGACACCGTGCCGGCGTCGGGTTCGGTCGAGCCGGTGACGAGCTTCAGCAGCGTCGACTTGCCGGCGCCGTTGACGCCCATCACGCACCAGCGTTCGCGGCGATGGATCGAGAAGTCGAGACCGTCGTAGATCGTGCGCGAGCCATAGGCCTTGTGCACGTCCTTCAGCGCGACGATGTCGTCGCCCGAGCGCGGCGCCGGCGGGAAGTCGAACGCTACGGTCTGGCGGCGCTTCGGCGGCTCGACGCGCTCGATCTTGTCGAGCTTCTTCACGCGGCTCTGCACCTGGGCTGCATGCGAGGCGCGCGCCTTGAAGCGCTCGATGAACTTGATTTCTTTCGCCAGCATCGCCTGCTGGCGCTCGAACTGCGCCTGCTGCTGCTTTTCATTCTGCGCGCGCTGGGCTTCGTAGAATTCGTAATCGCCCGAATAGGTGGTGAGCCCGCCGGCGTCGATCTCGACGATCTTGTTGACGATGCGGTTCATAAATTCGCGGTCATGCGAGGTCATCAGCAACGCGCCGTCATAGTCCTTGAGGAAGGCTTCGAGCCAGATCAGGCTTTCGAGGTCGAGATGGTTGGACGGTTCGTCGAGCAGCATGACGTCGGGGCGCATCAGGAGAATGCGGGCGAGCGCGACGCGCATCTTCCAGCCGCCCGAGAGCTTGCCGACGTCGCCGTCCATCATCTCCTGCGAGAAGCTCAGGCCATCCAGCACTTCGCGCGCGCGGCCTTCGAGCGAATAGCCGTCGAGCTCCTCGAAGCGGCCCTGCACTTCGCCGTAGCGCTCGATGATCTCGTCCATCTCGTCCATGCGGTCGGGATCGGCCATCGCGGCCTCGAGCGCCTTCAGCTCGGCCGCGACCTCGCTCACCGGCCCGCAGCCGTTCATCACTTCCGTGACGGCGCTGTGGCCCGACATCTCACCGACATCCTGGCTGAAATAGCCGATGGAGACGCCGCGATCGACCGAGACCTGGCCCTCGTCGGGCAACTCCTGGCCGTCGATCATGCGGAAGAGCGTCGTCTTGCCCGCGCCATTGGGGCCGACGAGGCCCGCCTTCTCGCCCTTGAGGAGCCCGGCGGACGCCTCGATGAAGACGATCTGGCTGCCGTTCTGCTTGCTGATGTTGTCGAGGCGTATCATGCGGGCGGGGCCGTCCGGAACATGCGGCGAACCTGCCTGAGGCAGCGCGCCGGCGAAAATCATGGGAAAGAGCCTGAAAAGGCGCTCGGGCGGGAGATACCCGATGCGCGGCCCCGCAACAAGCCGGAAGCCCGGCCACAGGCGCTTTGCCGCGCCCTGCGGCTTGACAGCCACGGGGTCCTGCGACCTTCTGGGCGCAATTTGCAAGGGCCGGGCATCGCATCCGGCCGGCTCAGGGAGACGACACATGATCACGCTATCAAGGCGCGCCTGCCTCGCCTCCGGCGCACTCGCGGTCGCAGGCCTCGCCGCGCCGCGCGCCGCGCGGGCCGCCGCGAGTTTCGAAGGCAAGACGCTGCACTTCTATGTCGGCATTCCGCCGGGCGGCGCCTATGACCTCGCGCCGCGCATCCTTGCCGCCCACATGAGCAAATACATCCCCGGGTCGCCGCGCATCGTGGTCGAAAACATGCCGGGCGCCGGCAGCCTGACGATGATGAACTACCTCTACAACCGCGCCGCCCGCGACGGCACCGCTATCGGCTTTCCGATGAACACCATGCTGCTCGAGCCGTCGCTGAAGCTCGTGTCGGGCGCGAGCGGCAATGCGCAGTTCGACCTGTCGCGCATGGCGTGGCTCGGCACGCCCGGACAGGATCCCGCCGTCGCCTGGATCGGCGGCGCGTCGCCGCTGAAGACCTTCGACGATCTGCGCACGCGCGGCGCGACGTTCGGCTCGACTGGCGCGGGCGCCGACTCGACCATCCTCGCCAATCTCTGCAACAAGCTGCTCGGCACGAAGATCAAGGTGGTGTCGGGCTACAAGGGCGCGGCCGAATATTTCCTCGCTTTCGAAAACGGCGAGATCGACGGCGCCGTCACGACCTACGCGGCGCTGATGGCGGCGCATGCGGACTGGGTGAAGTCCGGACGCATTCGCATCCTCGCGCAATTCGGCACGGACCGCAGCGCCGACCTGCCCGACGTTCCGACCGGCCTCGAACTCACGCAGGACAAGAAGGCGCAGGACATGCTGCGCCTTTACGGCGTGAAATTCACCGCCGCCTATCCGGTCGTGCTGCCGCCCGACGTGCCAGCCGACCAGGTGCAGGTGCTGCGCGACGCTTTCGCTGCGACAATGAAGGATCCCGAATACCAGGCGCAGCTGTCCTCCATGCGCGTCACTGGCGGCATGGTGACGCCCGCCATGGTGGAGCGCTTCATCAAGGAGCTCGACGGCGCGCCGAAAGAGACGGTCGATCAGCTGAAACAGGTTCTGGAAGGCAAGTGACAGGCATGACACATCTCGTTCTCGAACAGGACGCGTTCATGCGCATGTTCGTGCCCATGCTTGATCCCGCTGCGCCGCAGGAGTTTCATGACGCGGTCGCGGATTTCTTCGCGCATGACGAGCCCGACTTCGACGGCTGGCTTGCGGCCATGCGCAACCGCATTCCGGGGCTCTTCCCTGCGCGCGTCTCGCTGGCGCAGGACCAGGCGCATTTCCGCGAATTGCTGGAAACCGCCGACGCCTGCCTGATCGAGAGTCTGACGTTCGGCGAGGCGGAACTCGCGTGCGCACCGCGCATCGCCGTCGTGCAGAAATATGGCGCGCTGACGCGCAACATCGATGCGGCGGCCTGCGCGGCGCGCGGCGTGCGCGTGACCGTGCAGCGGCGCCGCATCAATGTGGCGCTGGCCGAACTCGCCATGGCGCTGCTGCTCGGCATGGGCAAGCATGTGATCGAACTCAACCACGTCATCGACGAGCCGCGCCTCAATGCGGCGGGCCACACGATCCGCCCCTATGACAAGCGCTACACGGGCGGCAGCAATTTCGCGCGCATTCCGGGCCTGCGCACCATGTTCGGCAAGACGCTCGGCATCATCGGCTTCGGCGAAGTCGGCCGCGAGATCGCCAGGCGCGCGCAGGCGTTCGAGATGCGCGTCATCTACACGCAGCGCACGCGGTTGTCGGCGGTGGAGGAAGGCGCGCTCGGCGCGACCTACCTGCCGCTGCACGAGCTGATGGCGCAGTCGGATTATCTCACCGTCAACCTGCCGGTGACGCCGCAGACGACGGGCATTCTGGGCGCCGCCGAATTCGCCGTCGTGAAACCCGGAGCCTTTCTCGCCAATGTCTCGCGGCCCGAACTGATCGACCGCACGGCCCTGTTCACGGCGCTCGATTCCGGACGTCTCGCCGGCTACGGAACGGACGTCTGGTTCGACCGCCCGGCCCGCTCCGACGATCCCGTGTTCCACTACAAGAACGTGGTCGCCCTGCCCCACACCGCCATCGCCGACCGGCACAATGCGCTGCTCGACATCGAGGAGATGTTCATGAAAATGTCAGACGCGCTCGTTGCGCGGCCGGGAGCCTGAGATGGCGCGCGTTCCCCTGCTGGCGACAAGCGACGACGCCGAAACGCAGGCGCTGATCGACCGCCTGCGCAAAGGCCGCCGCGGCAATCTGCTCGGCATCTACAAGGCGCTTCTGCATAATGCGAAGCTGGCGGGAACATGGTTCCAGCATCTCAACGCGGTGCGCTGGGAGACGACGCTCAGCGGACGCCTGCGGGAAATCCTGATCATCCGCATCGGCTGGCGACTCGACAGCGCCTACATCATCAAGCAGCACATTCCCAAGCTCGCCGAACCCGAAGGGTTGAGCGCGTCGGAATGCCAGAGCCTGCTGTCGGAAAAGCTCAGCGACACTTTCTCCGAACCCGAGCGGGCGGCGATCGCCGCAGCCGATGAACTGACCGTGCGTGCGAAACTGTCGGAAGGCGCCGCGACGGTGCTGAAGGTGTTTTACGACGACCGCGCGATCGTCGAGATCATGGTGCTGATCGGCACGTACAACATGCACGCACGCTTTGTCGCCGGGCTAGATATCGAGCTGGAGAAGGATTGAAGGTCGCGAGCGGCCCTTCTCCCGCTGCGCGGGAGAAGGTGGCATGCGAAGCATGACGGATGAGGGCGTTGCGACAGCGTGCATTTTTGAAGCTTAACGATGCGGCGCCGCCCTCACCCGTCTCGCTTCGCGAGCCACCCTCTCCCGCCAGTGCGGGAGAGGGGCCACACACGCCCTAATGCAACGCGCCTGACTTGATGGCCGCCGCCGACACGCCTTCCTGCGCGGACTCATCTGATCCCGCGCCATTGAAGAACGCGTTCAGCGCCACGGCGACGATCGTCGTCAGCAGGATGCCGGAATCAAGCAAGGGCTTCAGCTCGCGCGGCAGCTTGTCGAAGATGTTGGGGGCGATCAGCGTCAGCATGCCGACGCCGATGCCGACCGCCACGATCATCAGGTTGTTGCGGTTGGCGGCGTAGTCGACGCCCGACAGGATGCGGATGCCGGTCGCCGCCACCATGCCGAACATGACGAGGCCTGCACCGCCCAGCACGTAGACCGGGATGGCGGCGAACACCGCCGCCAGCTTCGGGATGAGCCCCAGCACGATCAGGATGACGCCGCCCGCCACCGCCACCCAGCGCGACTTGACGCCGGTGACGCCGACGAGGCCGACGTTCTGCGAAAAGGACGTGTACGGGAAGGTGTTGAAGATACCGCCCAGGATGGTGCCGACGCCATCGGCGCGCAGGCCGCGCGTCAGATCGTCGGACGTCACTTTCTTGCCTGTCATTTCGCCCAGCGCGAGGAACATGCCGGTGGATTCCACCATGACGACGATCATCACGATGCACATCGTGATCACCGCCCAGACGTCGAAGGTCGGCAGGCCGAACTGGAACGGATAGACGAGATCGACCCAGGGCGCGTTGGCGACTGGCGCGAAGTTGATCTTGCCGAAAGCCGCTGCAATGCAGCCGCCCGCCACGATGCCAAGCAGCACCGCGACATTGGCGAAAAAGCCCTTGGCGAATTTCGCGATCAGCAGGATCACGACCAGCACCGCGAGCGCGATCGCCATGTTGTCGAGCTGGCCAAAGGCCGGATTGGGAAAGTCTCCGAGCACGCCATCGACCGGCTTCTTCACCGTCGGCAGGCCGCCGCCGACCCAGCCGATGCCGATCCGCATCAGCGTGATGCCGATCACCGTGATGATCGTGCCGGTGACGACTTGCGGGAAGAAGCGCAGCAGCCGCCCGATCAGCGGCGCGACAAGCAGCGCGAAAACACCCGCGGCGATGACGGAACCGTAGATCTGCACGAGGATCTGGTTGGGCGTGAGGCCCACGCCCTTGCCGGCCCCGATGAGCGCCAGCATCGGCGCGACCGACGCGAAGGTGACGCCCATCATCACCGGCATGCGGATGCCGACGCCGAAGAAGCCGAAGGCCTGCGCCAGCGTGGCGAGGCCGCAGGCGAACAGGTCGGCGTTGATCAGCAACGTGCGCTGTTCGGGCGGCAGGCCCAGCGCGCCGGAAATGATCAGCGGCACGGCGACCGCGCCCGCATACATCACCAGCACATGCTGGATGCCCAGCGCTCCCAGCCGCGCAGGCGGCAGCATTTCATTCACCGAACCCTGGTCAGACATCCCAGCCCTCCATTGTGCGCGACAGATTCGCTTCCAGCGCTGATTTGGCAGCATAAACTTTGCGGAAGCCAACCTTTTTGGCGGACCGGGATGGCGTCAAAACCGTCGAATCCCGCCTGAAAAAAGCGCAAGCGCCTGATCGAACAGCTGAAACGTCACTAAACGGCAGGCAGCGCCGTCTTCCCGCCGTCCTCAGCAATTTGGCGCATGGGGGACGGCGGCCGACTGAGCCTTTTGTTAAGCCCTCCGCATCCCTATGATGCGCCCGCGACGCCGCTCCGATTCCGAGGACGCATGAAACTCAAGGTTGAACCGCTCACGAAGGTGGCCTTCGCGCCCTTCGGCGAGGTTGTCGAGGCGGCCGGCGCGCGCGAAATCCCCATCAATCAGGGCTATGCCGTGCGTCGCAACGGACTGGCGCGCGTCGATGTCGCCCATCAGGGCGGCGACACGCAGGTGTGCCTGTTCGTCGCCCAGCCGCGCCCGGCGCCGGTCGCCATCGAGGTCATGGAGCGCCATCCCGACGGCAGCCAGCTGTTCTATCCGCTGCAGGACCGCGACTGGCTCGTCGTCGTCTGCGACGATCCGAAGACGCCCGCGAGCTATCGCGCGTTTCTCGCGACCGGACGGCAGGGCGTCAACTATGCGCGCAACGTCTGGCATCATCCGCTGCTGGTCTGCGACGCCGACAGCCGTTTCATGGTGGTCGACCGCGCCGGTCCCGGCGCCAATCTCGAAGAAGTCTTTCTCGATAAAGCGCAGCCGCTCGAACTCGATTTCGACGCCGCGTCCTTGAACACGCCCGGAGCCGCCCGATGATCAAGTCGCCCTATTATTCGATTCCCGGCGGCCACCCGCCGCAGACCGACCTGCTCACCGGACGCGCCGTCTTCACCAACGCCTATGCGGTGATTCCGAAGGGCGTGATGCAGGACATCGTCACCAGCAACCTGCCGTACTGGGACAAGACCTGCGCGTGGATCATTGCGCGGCCGATGTCGGGCTTTTCCGAAACCTTCGCGCAATATGTGATGGAGGTCGGCGCCGGCGGCGGCAGTGAAAGTCCCGAGCCCGACGCGCGCGCGCAAGGCGTGCTGTTCGTCGTCGATGGCCAGATCGACCTCTCCTACAATGGCGCGACGCATCGGCTCGCGGCGGGCCACTTCGCCTATCTGCCCGCCGGACTGAAATGGACGATGCGCAACACAAGCGACGCGCCGGCGCGCTTTCACTGGATCCGCAAGATCTACGAGGCCGTGCCCGGCATCGACAAGCCGGAGCCGTTCATCGCCCGCGACCAGGATACGGCGCTCGCCGTCATGCCCGGCACCGACGGTCGCTGGGCGACGACGCGTTTCGTCGATCCTGCAGACATGCGTCACGACATGCATGTCAACATCGTCACGCTGGAACCCGGCGCGGTGATCCCCTTCGCCGAGACGCATGTGATGGAGCACGGACTTTACGTGCTGGAGGGCAAGGCCGTGTACCGGCTCAATCAGGATTGGGTCGAAGTGGAAGCGGGCGACTACATGTGGCTGCGCGCCTTTTGCCCGCAGGCCTGCTATGCCGGCGGCCCGACGCGCTTCCGCTATCTGCTCTACAAGGACGTCAACCGCCACGCGGCGCTGCGCGCTTTCTGACGGGCGACACGCGTCAGCGAACGGGCGCGCGGCCCGCTCGCTGACTGCGATCCGTTATACGGGCGTATTCATGCAGTCATAGAGAAACGACCAGCTCTTGCGGCCCGACAGGTGCTTGCCGGCGGACTGATCGCGGCACGACCGCCACTTCGCCTTGTCCTTGGCCCAGGTCTTCTGGGCGGCGGCCCATTTCTTCTTCGACCAGGTTTCGACCTTCGCCATTTCGCTCGGCAGCGACATGCCGGCAGCCGGAGCGGGTTTGGCCGGCGACGCGGCCGTCTGCGCCTGCAGCGCGCCTGCGCCAAGCAGGGTCGAAGCGCAGAAGGTGACTGCGAGCATGATGTTTTTCATCGTCGAACTGCTTTTCTGATTGTCGTACGTACGCGCGGCCGTCATGCGGAAGGCAGGACGGCCGGAAGCGAGAGTTGAAACGTGACGCCGCCTTCGGCGGACGAATATCCGATGGTCGCCCCGATCTTCTGCGACAGGGCGCGGACGATCCGGAAGCCCAGTCCCTTGGCGTCGGTCGCGTCGAAAGCCGCCGGCAAGCCGTCGCCATCGTCGATCACCTGGAGGGTGAAATTTCCAAGGCGGTCGGAGGCGCAGCTCGCCCGGATCGCGCCGGGCTCGCCGGCCGCATGGGCATGCTTGAGCGAGTTGGTGATGATCTCGACCATGATCTGCGTGATCGGAAGCACCACGTTCATCTGCACGTAGCAACCAGGCCTGAACGCACTCGAGACGGCGACAAGGCCCGATATGCCCTGCCGGAACGGCTCGCACGAATCTCGCAGATAGCGTGAGATGTCGACCACGTCGGCGAAGGGGTCCGCCGACAGCGCCCGGTGCAGCCCCGACATCACGGTGATCTGCGCGGCGATGCTGTACATGGCTGCAAGAGCGAGCGGATCAGCCGCCCCATTTGCTATTTTTTTCATTTCCCCACGCTTGATGCTCACATAGCCCGCCAGCAACGCGAAATGAGTGGCTATCCTGTGTTCGGACTCCACGATCTGCGTGCAATCGGAACAGACGTCGCCCAGCGGGGCGATCGCCGCAATGGGCGCGCGCGACAGCGCCGCATCCGCTGACAGCAATCCTTCGGCGAGAAAGCCGTTATGCGTCATGACATCCTCCGTGAAGGTTCGGACAGCGCATGAGACGCTGGTCTGCGCTTATTGTTCGATCTGTTCGTCGTCGTCGCGGTTCACATAGCCCGCCAAAGCCTTCATGCCCGCCATGTCCTGGATCACCACCATCTGGTTCTTCAGCGTGACCAGACCTCTTTCGCGCAAGAGCCGGAGCACGCGATTGACGTGAATGGTGCTGAGGCCCAGAGCGTCCGCCAGCACATACTGGTTCAACGGACAGGCGAAGGAATGATTGCTGGCGAGACCCACGAGTTGCAGGCGATCGTTTAGCTCTAGCAGGAAATGCGCCGTTCTTTCCATGGCATTTCGTCGGCCGATGCTGACCAGATGCTCCACCACCATGGCCTCATCGCGCGAGGCGGCCCACAGGATCGCCGCGCCGAGCCGGGGCAGCTCGTTGAACAGGTCCTTCATCCGCGCAGCCTGGATGCGACTGACGAGGGAATCCGTCAGCGCAGAGAAGGAATGATCCGACGTCCGCAGCAGAATGCTTCTGAGGCCCACGCAATCGCCCGGGATCGGGAAGGTGATGATCTGTCGTCCACCGTCCGGCAACAGCTTGAAGCTACATGCCCAGCCTTCGTGGATGATGTAGGCCGACTGCCCGGCCTGCCCTTCGTGCACGATCTCCCGGCCTTTTTTCACCCTGATCGGGGAGGATTGCAGGTCCGAGAGGTATTTGAGTTCGTGAACCGACAGATCCACGAAGGTGCTGATCTTGCGCACAAGATAGTTTTCGTGACCTGTCATACGTGGTCGCACCCTGGCTGTCGCCCTACTCGAAAGTACATCGTTCCCACCGGAACGTTCCAAGAAGTGTTACAGAAAAAGAAACGGTTCAATAACACAGGTTAGCCTTGGCCTTTCCGGAAGACATTAAAGTGCATCGATGGCTCAACGCCTCCAGAACAAAGCAGGACACGCATGAACGCTCTCCCGAAGGTCGAAAGATCTGCTTCGGGCGCCGCCGCGCTCTCGATCTGCGAGTCTCTTCTGCTCGCGTTAGGCGATCTCAAAATCCTGTCTGAACAGGACGTCATCGGCATCATGAAGGACGCGACCGCCGCGCATCGCAACGCCGAGGAATCGCCCGATGAGCCCGGCTTCCATGCAGAGGTCGCGTGCATTCTCGAAGGCATCGTCGCCGGCGGAAACTCCGTCCGCCGGCCCTGATCACGTCTCGAACAAACAGCGCCGATCACCTTATCGTGCAGTCGATTTACTGGGTCGTCGACTTGGCGCCGCGCTCGGCTTCGAGCGTATCGGGCACGAGCCCCTTTGCGCTGACATGCGCGATGAAATCATCCGTCCAGCGATCGAAATTTTGCAGCGCCTCGGTCTCCTGCGGCAACTCGTCTGCCTGATCGTCCGCGTAGAGCTTGCCGACGCCCATGTTGGCGTGGCTCCACAATCGGTCGGGCACCTCTATGCCTGAATAGCGGCACTGCCACACGAGTCCCTCGTAGGCGTCGCGTTCGTTGTCATGCGGCTCCTTCTCGGGATCGAACCACGCCTTGTGGGCGAGAGTTTTCGGGCGCCCGTCGGGGCCGAGATCGGCGCCGCCGAGATCGCCGTAGCAAAAAAAGCCCGCACTGCGGCCTTCCAGATGATTTTTCGACAGCTCGGACCATTGCGGCGAACGCTCCAGCGCCTGCGCCAGCAGCGTGTTCTTCTTCTCGATGAGATCGGGCCGCGGATTGCCGCCGCTGATGCACACGAGGCGATCGAACAGCAGTTTGAAATTGGTGGTCGGGCCATACCAGTTGATCGGCCCGATGAACGCCCACGCGTCGGCGCGTGCGAGCCGCTCGTAGAGATGCAGATCCCACAGCAGGTCGGGCTGATGGTCGCTCTTGGGCCCGTAACAATTGCAGGGCCAGACGCACAACGCCATGGACGAGCTGACGCAGGCGTTGCACGCCTGGATCTTGGGCTTGCCGTGCTCGTTGCCGATGTCTTCGTGATCGGTCTGCCAGCCCGGCGGCAAGCGGCCAAGCATGCGATGCATCAGTGCGCGCGCTTTCGAATCCATGCCGGGGCACGAGTTCAAGCGGCGTTGAGATCCGGCGATCAGCAGGACGCGCAGCGGTCGCTCGGCGGTGACATGCGGCTTTTCAATAGGGGGTTCGTCGTGTGTCTCGGGCACGGGATGATCCAGATGGCGCCGGCACGGCCGACGATGTTGCGGGTTGCGGTTAAAACCGCAAAGCCGGCGTAGGTTGCACACGCGCAGCCGCAGCTGAGACTTGACAAGCCGCCGCGCGGTCCGTCGTTCCGGGAAGTTGTCCGCCCGGCGAGGTCAGGCTTGCGCTTCGGCGAACACACGGTTTAATGCGCGCCGGAGGTCCAGTCGAAATGGCACGCAGCGTACGATCCGCCAGCAAGGGCGATCAGGAAGTCGGCGCGAAAATCCGGGCACGGCGCCGCGCCCTGGCGGTCTCGCAATCGGATCTGGGTGACAAGATCGGCGTCTCGTATCGTCAGGTCCAGAAATACGAGGCCGGCGTCAACCGCATCAGCATCATGCGGCTCGAACAGATCGCCGCCGCGCTCGATGGACGCCTTTCGGACTTCCTCGATTCTGCGCCGGACGAAAGCACCTCCGCCCTTGACGCCTTTGCCGTGCTGCCGGAGGCGCAAGTTTTTCTGGACGCCTATCTGTCGATCGCCGATCCCGCCACGCGGAAGCTGATCGTCACGCTGACACTCTCGCTTGCCGGACAGGCCAATCAACCCGCTGGCGATTGCGAATAATACCAGCAGACTTGGTTACCGTTCAAATACCACGACCTTAGGTTCGTGTTGCCGCTGAGGCATGTGCGCCCAATGCTACCTCAAGTAGAGGTTTCTGGAGGTCACATGAAACAGCATCACATGGCCAAACATCTCACTCTCAGCACGGCGCTTGTCCTCAGTCTGTCCGGCTTCGCCACCGGTGCCGGCGCCGGGAGTCTGTCTCTGGGTTCTGTCAGCGTCAACACGGGCGGCGGGTCTCTGGGCGTCTCGGCGGGCGGCCTGTCGACCAGCGTTGGCGGCGGCGGACTCGCGGTCGGCGCGGGATCCCTGGGCGTCGGCGTCGGCTCGGGCGGCGTGACCACCGGGGCTGGCGGATTGTCGGTCGGCGTCGGGTCAGGCGGCGTCTCTGTCGGCAGCGGCGGATCGCAGGCCACGAGCGCACCTGCCGGAACGCTCGGCAGCGCATTCCAGAGCGGAAACAGCTTCTTCTCGGGCGGCGCGAACTTCGCGCCAGCGGGCTCTGGTCCGCGGACCACGGCGACCGAGGGCGTGAACATCCGGGCGCGCGTCGGAGGACGCTCACGCACCCAGCCGATGCAGGCGACCGCGCCGTCCGGCAGGTCGCAAGCGTCGCACACGACGCGCGCGGCCGACCGCCGGCCCGTCGCCGACGTGAAGGTCAAAGTGCTGAATTTGCGTTCGGCTTCGACACAGGCGCGCAAGACGCCGCTCGCGACCGCCAACGTCGGCGTTCTCAATTCAAACAGGACGGGCTCGGCCGGCTCCGGCCAGAAGGCCGGCGCATTGGCTGACGTCAAGGTCGGTGTCCTGAACTCGGGCCAGCCGCGGCCCGCAGGCAGCCCGCGCTCGACCTCGCCGGTTGCGGCGGTGGACGTCGGCGTCCTCAACTCAGGCGCTGGCCAGCCAGGCAGCGGCGGTGCGAAGGGCGCGGTCGCCGACGTCAATGTCGGCGTCCTGAATTCGCGGACTGGCTCCGGCGGCGCGGGATCGACGCCTGCCCCCAACGCGAAGTCGCCTGTCGCAGCGCTCGATGTCGGCATCCTCAACTCCGGCGCCAGCCAGCCGGGCAGCGGCGGATCGAAGGGCTCGGTCGCGGACGTCAACCTCGGGATCCTGAACTCCGGGACCGGCGCGGGCGGCGGCTCGGGGTCGTCGCCGACCTCCAACACCAAGTCGCCGGTCGCGGCGCTCGACGTCGGCATTCTCAACTCCGGCGCCAGCCAGCCGACGAGTGGCGGGCCGAAAGGCTCCGTCGCGGACGTCAATGTCGGAATCCTGAACTCCGGCGCCGGCGGCTCGGGCTCGGGATCGACCCCGACCAACAATGCGATGTCGCCTGTCGCGGCGCTCGATGTCGGGATCCTCAACTCGGGCGCCAACCAGTCCGGCGGGGCTCCCGGCTCGGTCGCCGATGTCAATGTCGGGATCCTGAACTCCGGGACCGGTTCGGGCGGCGGCACGGGCTCGACGCCGGGCTCCAACCCGACGTCGCCGGTCGCGGCTGTCGATGTCGGCATCCTCAACTCCGGCGCCAATCAGCCGGGCAGCGGTGGAACGACCGGCTCGGTCGCCGACGTCAACCTCGGGATCCTGAACTCCGGGATCGGCGCTGGCGGCGGCACGGGCTCGACGCCGGGCTCCAACCCGACGTCGCCGGTCGCGGCTGTCGATGTCGGCATCCTCAATTCCGGCCCGTCCGGCAATTCCGGATCCACCGGCACGCTCGCCAACGTCGACCTCGGAATTCTGAACTCCGGGTCTTCAGGCGGGTCGAACGGTTCAGGCGGGTCGCCGCTGGTGAATGTCGATATCGGCGTCCTGAACGGCGGTGGCGGCACTGGTGGCGGGCCAGGCAACCCCGGTGGTGGCGGCAACCCCGGAGGCCCCGGCGGCAATCCCGGCGGCGGCTCTGATCCCGGCGGCAACGGCGGCAATTCCGGCGGCGGCGGTGGCGGCGGCGGCATTTCGATCGGCGGGTTCACAGCCGTCTATGTCATGAACGAGCGCGGAAACCTCGACCGCGATCGCTGCATGCGCCTGCTGAACGACGAACGCACGCTGCGCAGCAAGCAGAAGCCGGACCAGCGCCGCAACTTCGAGAAGCTCGTCGGTCTCTGCCGCGATTACGTCCGCCTTCTCAAGCGGACCAACGAGGCCAACAACACGCATAAATAAGAAGCCGCGAGAGGGCGCATGATCGCGCCCTCTCGCTTTCTTTCAGAACTTACCGTTGAGCGACACCATGTAGACGTCGCGTCCGAAATCCGCGCCCGGAGCGCCAAGCGCATTGTACGTCAGGCGCCGGTAGTCGAGCCCGAACGTGAGGTTGGGATTGACGATGTAGCGCGCTGTCGCAAGCGGGCTCCAGTAGCGGTCGCTGCGTCCCACGCCCTGAAAGTCATCGATGACATAGCTGGCGCCCGCGCCCACGACGACATTCGACGCAACCTGGTAATCGGCCCGCGCGCCGAACTGCGACTCGATCAGGCTGACGCCGCCGGCGAGCGCCGATTCCTTCGCTTCGCGACGGCCTTCCACGGTGATCGTGAACGTCGGCGTGATCAGGAAGCCCATCGCGCCGCCATAGGTCCACGTCGACACGGTCTCGAAGTTTACGCCCGCGTAGTTCTGATACATGTAGCCCGCGTAGGCCTCGCCGCGCAGGTTCGACCCCGGGCCCGGCTCGAGCAGAACGCCCGCGACCGTGCGCATGCCGGTCGAATCGAAATCATGAATTCCGAAATCGCGGCGGTTGACGGCGGCTTCGACGAAGATGCTGGTGCGCGGCGCAACCACATAACCGATGCGTCCGTTGGCGACCGAGATCACGCCGTTGCGATATTGCTGCGGAATCGAAACACCGGCGAATTGCGCAGCGTCGTAATTGATCGCGAGGCCTGCGACGCCGACGGATGTCCAGACGCGATCGAAGCGATTGTTGAGCGCGACGGCGCCTTCCCACTGATCGAAGCCGGTCGGCTTGTCTGTGGTGGCGAACACGCTCTCGCCGGCGCCGCGCGTTTCATGTCCGCGCAGATATTGCGCCCGGCCCTGCACCTGCGTGTTCGCGTTGACATTGAACGTTCCGCCAACGCCGACGCCGCCGTTGATCTGGTCTTCGCTCGAGAAGCGCACGTTGCGCCTGGACTCGATGAAGGCGGACGCGGTCACGTCGTGGCTCGCGCCCGTCGAGCGAAGGCTCATCTCGGGACGCAGCAGCAGGATCTGATCGGATTGCCGGTTCGTGCGCGTCGCGAAAATGTTGGTGTCGTAGATCCAGCCGCCGGTGATCGAGGGCGCCACCACGACGTCGCCCACCTTCCACCCGACGAGCGGTTGATCGACCGTGGTGGTCGGGCCGGTGGCCGCGATCGGGGCTGAAGGGCGGCTTTCTCCAGCGACGCCCCGCGCGCCGTCCAATGTTCCGTAGTCCGTGGTCTGGGCATTCGCGGTGGCCGAGACCAGCAGGCTCAAGGCGCAAGCAGCGAGGTTGAAATCTCTCATGAATCAGTCCCCTTTCGCTACCGAAAGTGGGTAACCTTGGTTAATAAATGGTTAAATGGCTCAGTTGTGCGAACCTTAGGTCGCCAGTGGTCCTTGAGATCACGACGGATCTGTTGCATTGCAGGAGCCGCTTCTCCACACATCGTCTAGGAGGGGAGCAAAAGTTGCAATCGTGCGTTGGGGCACAAAAGACGCGTCGTGCGACAATTTTTGGGTGACCTGCAGCAGAGGGGGAATCATGCGGGATCTCGGTTCGCCAGAAGATGCCGTCGCCATGGCCCTACGCCCGGGTTCATGGGATTGGGACGTCAGGGAAGACGTCCTCATGGGCGATGAACGCCTTGCCGAGCTCTTCGCTCTCGATCCGAAGCTCGTGCACAACGGCTTGCCACTCGACCGCGTGCTTTACGCCGTGCATCCGGACGACCGCAACGATCTCTACATTTCCATCGCCCGCTCGATCGAATTCTGCGTCGGATACGAAGCGACGTATCGGATCGGGCAGGACGAGTCCGTGCGCTGGATCCATGCGATCGGGCGCTGCTACGAAACCAAGCTCAGGAAGCGCCACGTCGGCATCGCATTCGATGTCACCGGCCTGCGGACATCGCTCGAGCAGGAGGTGCTGCGGCTCGACTGCATGGCGCAGCATTGTCTCGCGGCCTACCGCCTCGCACGCAAGGCCCGCATCGTCCACATCGCGGACGCCATCGGAGCGTCGCTGCGCAAGATCGGCGAAGAGCTCGCGAAGAAACGGCCGCATCACTGATCGTCGTGTGTGTCAGAGAAACGGCGAACTCACCGCCGGCGCGGCCGCCAGCGTATGCGCCATGAATTCGAGCGCGCTGCGCAGTCGGTCTCGCTTGAGAGGTCCGCCGAGGCACACGCGCACGGCTTCTTCAGGCGCGCCCGCGACCGTAAACGCATCGCTCGCCACGATACCGAGGCCCGTCGCACGCATGTGTCCGATGAAGGCTGACCGCGTCCATCCTGGCGGCAGACGCAGCCAGAGATTGAACGCGAGCGGATCGGACCGGAAGCTGCCCTTGGGCAGGATCTCGCTGGCCAGCTGCTGACGCGCCAGAGCCTCGGCGCGAATGAAGCGCAGGATGGCGTCGGCGGTGCCGTCCTCGATCCAGCGTGTCGCGAGCGCGACGGTCAGCGGCGACGCCATGATGTTGGCGGCGCGCATGGCCGCCGCGAAAGGCCAGCTCTGCCGCGCCTCGGGCGCCACGACATAGGCAGCCCGCAGGCCCGCGCCGATGCATTTCGCAAGGCCGGCGATGTGCCAGGTGAGGTCGGGCGCAATCGCGGCAAAAGGCGCCGGACCGTGCGCGGGAATGAAGCCATAAGCGTCATCCTCGACGATCGAAAGAGACTGGCGCCGCGCAACGGCCGCGAGCGCTTCGCGACGCGATTCCGGGATCGTCAGCGTGGTCGGGTTGTGCAGGGTCGGGTTGAGATAGAGCGCCTTCGGCGCGTGGCGTTTGCACGCGTCCGCGAGCGCATCCGGGGTCACGCCATCACGATCCATTTCGAGACCGACCAGCTTCAATCCCAGCTGCGCGGCGATCGATCGGCAGCCCGGATAGGTCACCGCTTCGCATAGGATGGTATCGCCCGGCTTCGCCAGAAGGCCGAAGACGCCGAGCAGGGCCGGGTGAGCGCCCGGCGTCACCAGAAGGCGGTCGTGGCTCGGGACGAGCGCGCGGCGGCCGAGCCAGTTCGAGGCGGCGTCCTTGTCGGCTTGCGAGCCGCCGAAATCCTGATACCGCAGCAAGGCGACGAGATCGCGGCTGACTTCAGCCAGTCCGGCGCTCATGCGTCCGAGCAATTCCGGATCGTCCGGTTCGGGCGGAAGGTTCATCGAAAGGTCGACCGGGAACGGCGCGCGGCCGCGACCCGAGCGCGCACGCGGCGGACAGATGAACGTGCCCTGCCCGACGCGCGACTCGACGAGACCGCGCTTCTGCGCCTCGACATAGCCGCGCGCAACAGTCGTGAAATCGATGTCGAGCCGTTTCGCCAGCTTGCGCTGCGGCGGGAGCCTGTCGCCCACCGCCAGCCGCCCTCTCTTGATGTCTTCAGCAATGGCGTTGGCGATTGCGAGGTAACGCGGCATGTCGCTTTCCGACAGATCGGGATTCCAGTCCAGCATCGTCCTCGACTCTTGAATGATACCCGGGATCACGGGCGCAAATTGACTGTACATTGTTGCACGGCGTTGTCACGCATTCCGTGATCGGCGGAGATGTCTCGCCGCGTCAAGAGCTTGCGAAATATGCAGTCTCTCCTGCTGAATCTTCGGGCGGAAGCTGAAGATTCGACCAGACCCAACAACTTCAAACGCGCGCATTGATAGTATTCTTGACTGCATTCAATCGACTCTCCCTCGGCAACAATTTTTCAGTCAATCTTGGCACACGCATTGCAATCGTGTTCTCGACCATCGCCATACGGACGATCGTCGAACATGAGGTGCGCCATGCCAGTCGTGACAAAGCCAGCCAATCAAAAGGGCGATTTCCTGGTCGATTACGAGCAGAAGGTTTTCGAGGACGTCAAAGCCAAGCCCGGTGAAAAGGCTCTGATCACCTTTCACACGGTGGCCTTCGAGGGCTCGATCGGCCTCGTCAATCTGCTTCAGGCGCTGCGACTTCAGCGCAAGGGTTTCGAAACCTCGATCCTTCTCTACGGTCCCGGCGTGACGCTCGGCATCCTGCGCGGCTTCCCGAAGCTCGGCGACGAACCGTTTCCGGGCGCGCAGAATTTCGGCAACCAGATCGAGAAGTTCATGGCCGAAGGCGGCAAGGTCTATTGCTGCCGCTTCGCCCTGCAGATGCTCTACGGCCATGGCGAGGGTTCGCTGATCCCCGGCATCGTGCCGATCAGCCCGCTCGACGTGCTCGACTGCGTGCTGCTGCATCGGCGCGACAACGCCTTCATCCTCAACACCTGGACGCTCTGAGGGCCCGCAAATGCCAGAGAGCCCGACCATCCGCGTCGCCGCAATTCAGATCGCGCCCGACCTCGATTCATGGTCGGGCACTCTGGAGCGCGTGCTCAACGCGATCGAAGATGCTGCCGCCAAAGGCGCGAAACTCGCGGTCTTCCCCGAGACTTTCGTGCCCTGGTATCCGTACTTTTCCTTCGTGCAGCCGCCGGTGATGACGGGCGCCGAACATGTTCGGCTTTACGAAAACGCCGTCACGGTGCCGGGTCCGGTCACGGAGGCGGTGGCCGCAACGGCCCGCCGTCTCGGCATCGTCGTCGTGCTCGGCGTCAACGAGCGCGATCACGGTTCGCTCTACAATGCGCAACTGATTTTCGACGCGACCGGCGAGTTGCTGCTCAAGCGCCGCAAGATCACCCCGACCTTTCATGAACGCATGATCTGGGGCCAGGGCGATGGCGCCGGCCTCAAGGTCGTCGACACCGCTGTCGGGCGCGTCGGCGCGCTCGCCTGCTGGGAGCATTACAATCCGCTCGCGCGCTACGCGTTGATGGCGCAGCACGAGGAAATCCACGTCGCGCAATTTCCCGGCTCGCTCGTTGGGCCGATCTTCGCCGAGCAGATCGAAGTCACCATCCGCCATCATGCGCTCGAAAGCGGATGCTTCGTCGTCAATGCGACGGGCTGGCTGACGGAAGAGCAGATCGCGCGCATCTCGCCGGACGAGGGTCTGCGCCGCGGCCTGCGCGGCGGCTGCATGACGGCGATCGTCTCGCCGGAAGGCCGCCATCTGGCGCCGCCCCTGACGGAGGGCGAAGGCATCCTCATCGCCGATCTCGACATGGGGCTGATCGTCAAGCGCAAGCGGATGATGGACAGCGTCGGCCATTACGCGCGTCCCGAGCTCCTGAGCCTGGTTCTCGACAATCGTGAAACGCAGCCGATGCGGCTCGACGCCGCCTTCTCTCCTTCCGCCCCCGACCGGAGCAGCCGCCATGAAGCAGATAATGCCGACCGCCATGCCGACGGAGCGCCTGATCAACGAATTGCAATCGCTCGGGGTGCGGCTGGTTGATCCCAGGGCCGGGGCCGACAGCCGGCGGGGCGGAGCTGGTCCGTCGGACCACAAGGCGATGACCATCGATGGCATGACCATCATGGCGCCGGTCCATACCGCGCCAGCCTTCGACAGCCCTTATCTCGTCGAACAGCCCGACGCGTTCGGCAAGAGCCGCATCACGCGCGAGGGGCTGATGATCGGCGAAGTGTCGTTTCCACAGCAGCCGAAATTCTACGGGCTGAAGACGGCGGATGGCGTGCCCTACTCCCGCATCGCCGTGCTGCACGGACGCGACGTCCTCGCCACCACGGTGCTGCAAACCTGCATCCGCTACCAGAGCCGCACGAAGACGTGCCAGTTCTGCGCCATCGGCCAGTCGCTGGCGGCGGGCCGCACGATCGCCCACAAGACGCCCGCGCAGCTCGCCGAAGTCGCCAAGGCTGCGGTCGAACTCGACGGCGTGAAGCACATGGTGATGACCACCGGCACGCCGAAGGGCGACGATCGCGGAGCCGCCGTGCTCGCCGACAGCGCCGCGGCCGTGAAAGCTGCGGTCAACCTGCCGATTCAAGTCCAGTGCGAACCGCCGGAGGACGACGCCTGGTTCGCGCGGCTGAAAGCAGCCGGCGCCGATGGGCTGGGCATGCATCTGGAAGCCGTGACGCCCGACGTGCGCCGCCGGATCATGCCCGGCAAGGCGCAAGTGGGCATCGAGAAATACATGGCGTCCTTCCGCGCCGCGGTTCCGGTCTTCGGGCGCGGACAGGTGTCGACCTACATCCTCGCCGGGCTCGGCGACACGCCTGAGGCGATCCTCGCCATGTGCGAAGACCTCGTCGCCATCGGCGTCTATCCCTTCGTGGTGCCCTTCGTCCCGATCTCCGGCACGCCGCTCGAAAGTCATCCGACGCCCTCGCCTGCCTACATGCACGCGATCCTGCAGCCGCTCTCGCGCATGCTGGTCGAGAGCGGCCTGAAGGCGGTGGACGTCAAGGCCGGTTGCGCCAAATGCGGCGCCTGCTCGGCGCTTTCGACTTACGAGAAGGCGCTTTCGGGCGACGCGCGGGGGACCTGCTGATGTTCGATCCCGTTCCCCCGTTTCTCGCGAGCGAATTCCGCGTCAAGTTTGCAACGTCCCGCTGGGAGCGTGAGAAAGCCCACGCGCTGCGCCGCAACGTCTTCTGTGGCGAACAGGGCCTGTTCGGCGGCGACGACCGCGACGCGGTGGACGATTACGCCATTCCGCTGGTCGCCCTGTCGATGCTCGGCGTGGCCGCCGACACGGTTGTCGGCACGGTGAGGATTCACGAGGAGGAGCCCGGCGTCTGGTGGGGCTCGCGGCTCGCGGTCGATCAGGAGCATCGCCGGATCGGCGCGCTCGGCGCGACGCTGATCCGTCTCGCGGTGAGTTCGGCGCACGCCATGGGCTGCCGAACGTTTCTGGCGCATGTCCAGGCGCAAAACGAACTGCTGTTTCGCCGCCTGCGCTGGACCAGCCTCGAAACGTTCGACATCCACGGCCGCCCGCACATCAAGATGCAGGCGGACCTCTCGTATTATCCGCCGTGTTTCTCGCCCGAACTCGGGTTCGTCGCCTTGCCGAAAAAGGCTGCGTGACATGGACGCGCACGCGTTTCATGCACTTGCCACCAGACTGAGGGAAAGCCCGGGGCTCGCCTCGAAGGCTGACATCGGCGGCGTCGCGAAACGTCTTGGATTGAACGACCGGCCCGCCGGCGTTCCTGTCGGCGACGATTGCGCAGCCATTGCGGATGGCGATGGCCATCTGCTCTTCGCCATCGAAGGCTTCATGAACGAGTTCCTGGAGCAAGACCCATGGTTTGCGGGCTGGTGCGGCGTGATGGTCAACCTCTCCGACATCGCCGCCATGGGCGGTCGGCCGCTCGCGGTCGTCGATGCAGTCTGGTCCAGCAGCGAAGAGCATATGCAGCCCGTTCTCGATGGCTTGCGCGCCGCCTCCGCCGCCTATGGCGTGCCGATCGTCGGCGGACACACGAATGTCCATACGCCGCAGGCGCAACTCGCCGTCGCGGTGCTCGGCCGCGCAGGGTCGCGTCTGCTCACAAGCTTCGATGCGCGCCCGGGCGACGCGCTGATCTGCGTGGTCGACCATCGCGGCGCCTATCGCGAACCGTTCAACAATTGGCAGGCCGCGCTCGACGCGCCGCCGGAGCGCCTGCGCGCCGATCTCGCCTTGCTGGCTGACGTCGCCGAGCGCGGCCTTTCTTGCGCGGCCAAGGACATCAGCCAGGGCGGCATCCCCGGCACGGCGGTCATGCTGGCCGAATCCTCGGGCGTCGGCATCGACATCGACCTCGACGCCATTCCCCTCCCCACCGGCGTAACGCTGGAGCGCTGGCTCGCGACCTTCCCGAGCTTCGGCTTCCTGATCGCCGCGCCGCCGCGCAACGCCCGCGCCATTCTCGACCTGTTCGGCCGCGCGCATCTCACGGCCGCGGTGATCGGCAAGATCGTGGAGGGAAGCGAAGTGGCGGTGACCAGCGGCGAACTCCGCGCAATCATCCGCGACCATGCGGCCGAGACGCTGATGGGTTTGCGGCCAACCATGGAGCTTGCGTCATGAGCCGCGCACCGCGCATCGCCATGCTGACGCATTCCACCAATCCGCGTGGCGGCGTCGTTCACGCCATGCAGGTGTCGGAGGCGCTGTTGCGGCTCGGCGCCGCCGTGACGCTGTTTGCGCCCGACGCGCGCGGCGACGGCTTCTTTCGCACCCCGCTCTGCGCAGCCGATCCCTTTCCGGTCGCCCCCGCGGCCCGGGGCATGACCGACATGGTCGAGCAAAGGATCGCCGATTACGTGCAGCACTTCGAAGACCCTGCGCTGCAGGACTTTGACGTCTACCACGCGCATGACGGCATTTCCGGCAATGCGCTGGCGACGCTCGCCACACGCGGACTCATCCCGGGCTTTCTGCGCACCGTGCACCACCTCGACGCGTTCGAGGATCAACGTCTCGAAGCGCTGCAGACGCGGTCCATCCTCGCCGCCGAAAGATGTCTCGCGGTCAGTCCCTATTGGGCGGAAAGACTGAACGAGAAATGGGGGCTCGACGTCGGCCTCTCGGGGAACGGCGTCGATGCGACGCGTTTTGCGCCGCGCACGACATGGAATGACGCCGCGCAGGCGAAAGCCCTGCGCGAACGGCTCGACCTCGACGACGGGCCGGTGTTTCTCTCCGTCGGCGGCGTCGAA
>JAQGKM010000094.1 GCA_028290125.1 Hyphomicrobiales bacterium
CACGGCTTCATAGGCGATGGGCGCCTTCATGAAGCCGTAGGCCGAACCGACGCCCGCCGCCTTTGGGATCACCACCGTGGCGATGCCGAGCTTTTCGTCGATGCGCGCCGAGTGCAGGGGGCCTGCGCCGCCGGTGGCGATCAGCACGCGGCTCTCCAGTTCCTCGCCGGCGTCGGCCGCATGGACGCGGGTCGCGTTGGCCATGTTCTCGTCGACGATCTCGCAGACGCCCGCCGCCGCATCGGCCCAGGACAGGCCGGCGGGCGCGCCGACATGCTCTTCCGCGGCGCGCCGGGCGTTCTCCACGTCGAGATGGATCGAGCCCGCGGCGAAGGCCGCCGGATCGAGTTTGCCGAGCAGCAGGTCGGAATCCGTGACGGTCGGGCGCGTGCCGCCGCGGCCATAGCAGGCAGGGCCGGGCACCGAGCCGGCGCTTTCCGGCCCCACCGCGACGCGGCCCAGTTCATCGACATGGGCGATCGAGCCGCCGCCGGCGCCGATCTCGATCATCTCGATGACCGGGATGCGCAGCGGCAATCCGCTGCCCGCAAGAAAACGGTAGGCGCGCGCCACCTCCATCGAACGCGCGTGGCGCGGTTCGTAATCGGTGAGCAGGATGATCTTCGCAGTCGTCCCGCCCATGTCGAGCGCGACCGAGCGCGCGGCGCCGATCTCTTTCGCCACGTCGCGCGCCAGAATGGCGCCGCCGGCGGGGCCGGATTCGACGAGCCGGATGGGCAGCCGCCGCGCGGTCTCGACCGAGGTCAGCGATCCCGACGACATGATCATCAACAGCGGCGCGCCGACGCCGAGCGCCTTCAACGCGTCCGACAATTTGCCGAGATAGGTCGACATCAGCGGCTGCACATAGGCGTTGGCGGTGGTCGTCGATGTGCGCTCGTATTCGCGGATCTCCGGGCAAACTTCATGTGACAAGCAGACGAAGATCTCCGGGCATTCTTCGCTGAGGATCTCGCGCACGCGCTTCTCGTGCGCGCCATTGCGATAGGCGTGGATGAAGCAGACGGCGACGGATTCGATTTTCTCCGCCTGAAGCGAACGCGCCAGCGCGCGGACATTCTGTTCGTCGAGCGTCAGCAGCACGCTGCCGTCGGCCGCCATGCGCTCGGTCGCCTCGAAGCGCCAGGGCCGCGAGACGAGCGGCTCGGGGCGTTCGAGTTCGAGATCGTATTGGTCGAAGCGGTGGCCGAAGGCGAATTCGAGCGTGTCGCGAAAACCGCGCGTGGTGATCAGTGCAGTGCGCGCGCCACGCCGCTCGATGATCGCGTTGGTGGCGAGCGTCGTGCCGTGAATGACGAGATCGAGCTGCGAGGCCGCGACGTTGGCTTTTTCGAGCACCATCTTCACGCCGTCGATGACGCCCTGTTCGGGACGCCCGGGCGTGGTCAGCACCTTGCCGGATTCGAAGCCGTCCGGCGTTTCGAGAACGATGTCGGTGAAGGTGCCGCCAATGTCGACTGCGAGGCGGTATCCGGTTTCTTTTCTTGTTGTCATCGGACTTTTACTTTCCTCCGGAATTCAGAGCCTGGCGGACACGCTCGACGACATCGGGCGGCGTCGCCATCGCCTTGTCGACAAGCTCCGCGACGCGTTCGCCCGAGATGGCGTCGACGTCGATCTGCACGCGGGCGGCATCGGCCAGATAGGCGAGGTCCTTCATGGTCGCATCGAACGCGCGCCGCATCAGCGCGACGCGGTCGGCCGGCACGCCCGGCGGCAGGAAGAACGGGCGCCCGTATTCGAGACGGCCCACCATCAGCGCCATCGCCTGCCGGTCGGCATCGGTCTTCGTGGCGTCGAAGATCGTCGGCACATTCTGCAAGTCGGCGTGACGCTCGAAATTGAACTGCACGATGGGAATGACCTTCCCGTCCTTGATCCAGTCGGCGTTGAGCGTCTTGAGGCTGAGCCAGGCGTTCGAGCCCATTCCCTGCACCTCGCCGCGCTCCATCGCGAGATGGATGTCGGTCGTGCCCTTGTAGCCGGAGATGAGCTTGTATCTGAGGCCGAGCAGTTTCGCCGCCACGATGGGATATTCGAACTGCGTCGTGCCGGGCGTCGTCGCCCCCACCACGATTTCGGTCTTCATCAGGTCGGCGAGCGATTTCACCGGCGCGGTGTGCCAGACATAGGTGATCTGCGTGTCGCGGTTGGTGCTGCCGAGCCAGTTGAACTTGCGCGGATCGAACTGCGTCACTTCGGGCGTGAACAGCGCCGATGTCGGCATGCCGTTGATCGCCGCGCCGATGACGCTGCCGTCCTTCGGCGCGGTGTTGTAGAGCCCGTTCGCCATCGCGACGCTGCCGGCGCCGGTCTGGTTCTGCACGATGATGTTGGGCAGGCCAGGCAGGTGCGCGGCGTAGTGGCGCGCGAAGAGTCGCGCATTGACGTCATAGCCGGATCCGGCCGCCGAGCCGACGACAAGCCGCATCTGCCTGTCGTGAAAGAACGCCGCGTCGTCGGCCGCGACCGCCGCCAGCGGCCACAGGATCGGCGTGAGTGCGAGAGCTCTGATGAAATGCCCCATTGTCTCCTCCAGGCGCGGGCTCTTTTGGCCCGTCATCGTCAACGTTAGCACAGGTCAGGCGAGCGTCTCGAACACGCGGCCGGGCGGCCTCTGCTCGCCGCGCCAGCCGATCAGGCGGAGCGCCTCGAAGATCACCGCCTGATTGCTGGTGATCATCGGCACGCCAAGGGCGCCCTCGACCTCGTCGACGATCTTGATGCCCTGCACGTTGGCGCAGGAGAGAAAGACCGCATCGGCCTGCGCGTCGCGCGTCTCCAGCATGCGCTCCAGCCAGACTTGCGGCGGCGTCGCGCAATAGGCGTCGCTGCCGGCCAGCGCCCAGCCTTTCGAGAACGGGACGGTGAAGCCCTGATGTTCGAGAAAATGCGCCTCGTGATCGGTGACCTTCTGGTCGTAGGGCGTGACGAGGGCGACGGAGGTGGCGTGCAGCGCGCGCAGCGCCTGCGTGATGGCGGTCGAGGTGGTGAGCGCCTGCGGCGCGCCCGCGCGGCTCAGCGCCGCGAGCAGGCGCTCTTCGCCGCCGGACCCTTCCGACATGGAATTGGCGGTGCAGTGGAAGGCGATGGCGTCGCATTTGGCGTCGGCGAGCGCCGCGCAGGCGGCTTCCACTTCGGGCAGGAGTTCGTCCAGCGACTTGCGGTTGCCGCCCGTCATGCGCAGGCGGGTGACATGGGGCACGACGTCTTTCGGGAAGAAGCCGACCATTTCCTGTTCAACCATGCGGTTCGATGACGGAATGATCAGGCCGACGCGCCACACCATGGCTTTCTCCCCGTTTCTTGTTTTTGCCGTCTCTTCTTTTGTCTTGCGGAAGTCTAGGCCGCGCCGTGCCCTGCTGCAACATGGCCGTGACCGCGTTGACGGCGCGCACCGGCGCGGACTAGCCTCTGCTCGGAGCGCCCGCCACAAGGGCGCCCGGTGGGAGGACGGCATGAAAAGGGCTCTGGCTCTGGCAGGCGTTGCATGCGCCATTCTCGCGAGCGGCGCCGGGCGCGCGCTGGCCGATCCGATTGCAGATTTCTACGCGGGCAAGACGATCACCCACATTGTTGGCGCAGGCGCGGGCGGCGCCTACGATCTCGTGTCGCGCGCGGTCGTCGCCCATATGGGCAAATACATTCCCGGCAAGCCGAGCTTCGTCGTGTCGAACATGGCGGGCGCGTCGAGCCTGACGATGATGAACTACCTGACCAACGCCGGGAAGAAGGACGGCACGATGATGGGGATGACGAACCCCAACATCGCGCTCGAAGGCCCGCTCAAGATGTTGTCCAAGGGCGGCGGCAAGACGCTGTTCGACGTCACGAAACTGCAATGGATCGGCTCGCCGCTGCAGCAACCGCACGTGCTGTGGGTCTGGCACACTGCGCCGGCGAAGACGTTCGACGACCTCAAGACCAACAAGGTCATCCTCGGATCGACGGCGGTGGGCGGCGACAATTATACGCTGCCGCTCATTCTCTCGCGGCTGATGGCCGCCAAGTTCGACATCGTCACCGGCTACGAGGGGCAGAACGACGTCTTCATCGCCGCCGAGCGCGGCGAGATCCAGGGCAACAGCGCCATCCTTCCCAATCTCACCTCGGCGCGGCCTGACTGGTTTCGCGACGGCAAGGTGCGGGTGCTCGTGCAGTTCGGGCTGACGCGCATGCGGCAATTGCCCGACGTGCCAACCGCCATCGAGCTCGCCGTCCGCCCGCAGGACAAGGACATGCTGCGGTTTTATGCCCGCAAATTCAGCATGGCCTATCCGTTCGTGATGGCGCAGGACGTGCCGCCCGCGCGCGCGGACGCCATGCGCGCGGCCTTCGAGGCGACCATGAAGGACCCGGGCTTCCTGAAGGAGGCGCAGCGCATGGGGCTGGACGTCGAACCGTTCAGCGGCGCCGAGATGGCGCAACTCATTACGGACATGAACAACAGCCCGAAAGAGATCGTCGACGCGGTGGCGGATTTCATCCAGATGCCGAAATAAGGACACCTAAGCCGGCGTGGACTGAACGAAGCGGCTGCAGGGTCGTTGACCGTGCAGCGCGGACTGATAAAAGTCGCGCCCCGGTGCGGAGCCCTTCGTGGCTCCGTTTCCGTTTCTCACGCAGGACACGACCCGGCATGCAGCCCATCATCGCCATCGAGAAGCTGTCGAAGACCTACCAATCCGGCCTGACGGCGCTGCACAGCATCGATCTTGAAATCCGCAAGGGCGAGATCTTCGCCTTGCTTGGCGCCAATGGCGCCGGCAAGACGACGCTGATCTCGATCGTCTGCGGCATCGTCACGCCGAGCTCTGGCCGGGTGCTCGTCGATGGACATGATATCCAGAGCGACTATCGCGCCGCCCGTTCGCTGATCGGCCTCGTGCCGCAGGAACTCACGACCGACGCCTTCGAGACCGTGCTCGACACCGTAAGCTTCAGCCGCGGGTTGTTCGGCAAGTCCAAGAACCCCAAGGTGATCGAGAAAATCCTGCGCGACCTGTCGCTGTGGGACAAGCGCGACAGCAAGATCATGACGCTGTCGGGCGGCATGAAGCGCCGCGTGCTGATCGCAAAGGCGCTGTCGCATGAGCCCTCGGTCCTGTTCCTCGACGAGCCGACGGCGGGCGTCGACGTCGAACTGCGGCGCGACATGTGGAACATGGTGCGGGCGCTGCGCGAGACAGGCGTCACCGTCATCCTCACCACGCATTACATCGAGGAGGCCGAGGAGATGGCCGACCGTGTCGGCGTGATCAGCAAGGGCGAGCTCATCCTCGTGCAGGAGAAGGCCGAGCTGATGCGCAAGCTCGGCAAGAAGGAGCTGCTGCTGCATCTGGAGAAGCCGCTCACGGCCTTGCCGCCGGGACTGGAAGAGTTCGTGCTGCGGCTCGAGAACGACGGCGCCGATCTCGTCTATGTCTACGACCGCCAGAGCGAGCGCACCGGCATCGCCACACTGCTGCGCACGCTCACCGATGCGGGCATCCGCTTCCGCGATCTCGAGACACGCCAGTCCTCTCTCGAAGACATCTTCATCAGCCTCGTGAAAGACGCGCCATGAACCTGCACGCGATCCGCGCCATCTACCTGTTCGAGATGGCCCGCACCTGGCGCACGCTGCTGCAGAGCATCGTCTCGCCGGTCATTTCGACGGCGCTGTATTTCGTCGTGTTCGGCTCGGCGATCGGCTCGCGCATCAGCGAGGTCGACGGCATCAGCTATGGCGCCTTCATCGTGCCGGGGCTGATCATGCTGTCGCTGCTGACGCAAAGCGTCGCGAACGCATCGTTCGGCATCTACTTCCCGAAATTCACCGGCACGATCTACGAACTGCTGTCGGCGCCGATTTCGTTTTACGAGATCGTCATCGCGTATGTCGGCGCTGCGGCCACAAAGTCGATCATCCTCGGGCTGATCATCCTGGCGACTGCCGGCCTGTTCGTGCCGCTGCATGTCGAGCATCCGGTGTGGATGCTGCTGTTTCTCGTGCTCACGTCCGTCACCTTCAGCATGCTTGGGTTCATCATCGGCATCTGGGCGGACGGGTTCGAAAAACTGCAGGTCGTGCCGCTGCTCGTCATCACGCCACTGACGTTCCTGGGCGGCAGTTTTTATTCCATCCACATGCTGCCGCCGGTCTGGCAGACGGTGACGTTGTTCAATCCGGTCGTCTATCTCGTCAGCGGCTTCCGCTGGAGCTTTTACGGGCAGGCCGACGTCTCCGTCGTGACGAGCCTCGTCATGGCGGTGGTGTTCCTCACCATCTGCATGCTGGTGATCCGCTGGATGTTCCTGACCGGCTACAAACTGAAGAACTGAGGCAAGCCTTGCGGCGGCCGCGGCCTGTAACTAGGCTTGCGGCCAAGCGCTGATGCGCACACGCCGGGGGAACAATCATGAAGCGCCTGATCGCCGGCCTTGGCCTGCTGACCGCCCTTGCCGTCTTGCCCGCTTCCGCGCAGGAATGGCCAGCCCGCCAACCCATCAAGGTAATCGTCACCCTGTCGCCGGGCAGCGCGACCGACGTGCTGGCGCGTATCGCCTTCGAACAGGTCAGCAAGCAGATCGGCCAGGCGATCGTCATCGAAAATCGCCCCGGCGCAGGCCAGCGCATCGGCACCACGGCGGCGGCGCGCGCGGACGCCGACGGCTACACGCTGCTCGTCAACTCGTCGACGCACACGCTGTTCTCGGCGATGTTCGCCAACCTCAATTTCGACGTGACGCGCGACTTCGTTGCGCTGGCGCCGCTCGCCAGCATTCCCACCGTCATGGTGACGCCGCCGTCGCGCGGCTGGCCGACGCTCGCCGCTTTCGTCGCGCAGGCGAAAGCGAAGCCCGGCGCAATCAATTACGGCTCCGGCGGCATCGGCAATTCCACACATCTGGCGGCCGAGCGGGTGCGCATGGCTGCGGGTTTCGAGGGCGCGCATGTGCCCTTCGCGGGCGCGCCGGAGGCGATCAACGAGGTTGTGGCCGGTCGCGTCGACTTTTACTTTTCGCCTGTGCCGCCAGCCCTCTCGTTGATCCGCGAGGGCCAGCTGAAGCCGCTCGCGGTCACGAGTGCGCGCCGCTCGTCCGTGTTGCCCGACGTGCCGACGACGGTGGAGGCCGGGTTTCCGAATTCCGGTTACGAATTCTGGGTCGGCGCCTTCGCTCCGGCCAAAACGCCGCGTCCGATCGTCGACCGGCTCGCCAGGGAGCTGAGCGCGGCGTTGCTGGTGCCGGCGGTGCGGGAGAAATACGCGGCGCTCGGCGCCGATCCCATGCCGATGGGCGCGCAGGAGTTCGACGATTACGTTCGCAAGGAGATCGAGCTGAATGTCGCCATCGTGCGAGCGGTAGGCATCAAGCCGGAGTGAGGTAGTCATCGGCACGCAAAGAGCCTGACGCTTTGTTGAACCGGAACTCCGGAGCGTCGCCGCCTATTGTCGTCCCGCACTCGCAGGGAGAACGCTTCATGGCGATCAAGGGAATGCAGCGCGACCGGACCGGACATATCGGCCCGGACGAATGGAAGAACGACAAGCAGAACCAGCAGCGTGGCGCGCATGAGAAGGGCGAGCAGGCCGTCGCGGCAGCGCTGGCCGATCCGGACGCGCAGGACGATGCGACTGACGAGACCGACGGGAACCGGGGCTCCGCGCCGGACACGGTGAAGACCGACAAGGGCGGCTGAGGCCGCCCCTGCAGCCGTCGCGTCTTACATCGGCGGCTTGACGCCGTCCTTGCTAACCTGTGCTCGGGTGGCGACCAGCTTCTCGCCTTCCTGCGTCGCGGCGACGAACACCGCCTCACCGGCCTTCAGGTCGGTGAGAGCGCCCGGCGCGGCTTGCGCCATCGCGGTTTCGGGAACGATCAGGACCTTCACCTTGCCGCTCTTGTAGTCGAGCGTCAGCTCCGTGCCGCCGGTCGAGCCGACGGTTGCTTCCACGTAGCCATTGTTCATCGTCGAGCCGGGCTTCAGATCGTGCGGCGAGAGGCCGTCGCGTGCGGTGGCGGAGATCGGATGAACTTCGAGCGCGATCTGCGCGCCGTCGGCCGGGCGCGTCACGGTGGTGACGCCGAGCTTCATGCCGGGCTTCACATCCGACAGGCTGAACGGCTTGCTGGTCGAGACGCGCACGTCTGCGGGCATCGAGACCGAAACCTTCGCGCCTTCATAAGTCTCGACCTTCAGGGTCGACCCGTCGAAAGCTTCGATCGTGCCGCGGATGTTCTTGTTCTGCTGGGCGAGCGCCGGCGTGGCGGCCAGTCCGAGCAGGACAAGACCTGCGAATGCGCGTGACATTACCATTGGCGACCTCCCTGTTGACGGGCGGCAGCCTAGACCAGCTCTGGTGAAGCAGGAAGCGCGGCTATGGCCTTTGCCCCGTCGCGCAGCCGATCAAGAAAGCGCGACTGGAACGGGGTCGGCAGCCAGTTGGCGCGGACGGTGAGCCCGACTTGACGCGGCTCGTGCGGGATCGCCGGTTCGTCGAGCCCCGCCAGACGCCCGTCGAGCGCGACATGCCATCGCGACAGGATCGACAGACGGTCGCTGGTTTCCAGCAGCGAGGTGATCGTCGCGAGGCAATTGGTTTCGAACTGCACGCGGCCGGAGAGATTCCACGCC
>JAQGKM010000113.1 GCA_028290125.1 Hyphomicrobiales bacterium
TCAAGAGGGAGAAGCTGTCTGCGGAGCAGACTGATGAGCGGCTGCTGTCTGGCGATTGCGCCGTAACCCCTCACCACGGCTCGGGGCCTTGCCCCGAGTCCGCCCTCTCCCGATGGGAGAGGATTTCAACTCAGTTCAACGTCTCGCCAGCCGGCGCCTTCGGGCCGCCGCGCGCGACGCCGACTTTCGCCGGTCGCAGGCAGCGGTCGCCGATGGCGTAGCCGCTTTCAACCACTTGCAGCACCGTGCCGGCGATCGCGCTCGGGTCGGGCACTTCGAACAGCGCTTCGTGCATGTTCGGGTCGAACTTCTGGCCCTGCGGGTCGATCTTCTTGACGCCATGGCGCGCGAGACGCGACAGGAAATCGCGCTCGGTCAATTCGATGCCTTCCACGAAGCTCCGCAACGCGACGCTCGCCGACTCGCGTTCCTCGGCCGGCACGCTTTCGAGCGCCCGGCGCAGATTGTCGCCGAAGGTCAGCATGTCGCGCGCAAAGGACGTCACGCCATACGACTTGGCGTCGGCGACCTCGCGCTCGGTGCGGCGGCGCAGGTTTTCCATCTCGGCCATCGTGCGCAGGACCTTGTCCTTCAGCGCGCTGTTCTCGGTGATGAGATTCTCGATCTCGGTGAACGGCTCGGGCTCGTTGATCGACGCGGTCGGCGAGGCCTCCGACGTGATCGAGCTTTCGTGCCCGCCATCACGATGGGGAGCGTCGAGGGGTTCTTGGTCTGGGTGCTTCTGGTCGGTCATCGTCGTCCGGGAGGTCAATGTTTCAAAGGGGGATATCAGGTCTAAAGGCGCAAAATTCAAGCCTGTGCGGGCTCGGCCTTGCGCTTGGGCGGAGCCTTGGCCGGCCCGTCGAAGACTTCGAGGAGGCGGCGGCGGATCGTGTCCTGACGCGTCGAGGAGGCGATCTTCTGGCCGGTCAGGTCGGTGACGTAGAACGCGTCCACCGCCTTCTCGCCGAAGGTCGCGATATGGGCCGAGCCGATGTTCAGGTTGAGCTTCGACAGCGAGGCCGTGAGATCGTAGAGCAAGCCCGGCCGGTCGAGGCCCGAGACTTCGAGCACCGTGTAGCGATTGGACAGATTGTTGTCGATCGTCACTTCGGGCGCGAGCGGGAAGGTTTTCTCCACGGCCTTGGGCTGGCCGATGCGGTTGGCGATGGCTTCGCTCAGGCGGATCTCGCCGCGCAAGGCTTTTTCGATGGCGTCCGCCACGCGCGCGGCGCGTCGCGTCTCGTCCTCGTCGCGATCGAAGGCGCGGCTGATCGAGATCGTGTCGAGCGCGAGGCCATCGGTCGTGGTGAAGATCTGCGCGTCGACGATGTTGGCGCCCGACGCCGCGCAGGCGCCGGCGATGATCGACAGCAGGCGCGGATGATCGGGCGCGACGACCGTCAGTTCCGTCACGCCGCGGAACGCATCCGTCGCCACTTCTGTCGCGAGCGAACGCATCTCGACTTCGGTCAGGCGCAGCAGGTGGGCGTGCTTGATCTTGTGCGGCAGATCGACCTTGAGCCAATAGGCCGGGTAATGGCGCGCCGCATAGCCGTCGAATTCCGGATCTGACCAGCCCGGCAGGGCAGCGCGCAGATCTTCCTGCGCGCGGGTGACGCGCTGCTTGCGGTCGATCGCCGAATGTCCGCCTGCGAGAACGACTTCCGTCTCCCAGTACAGCGTGCGCAGCAGCTGGCCCTTCCAGCCGTTCCAGACGCCGGGGCCGACCGCGCGAATGTCGCAGACGGTCAGCACGAGCAGCATGCGCAGGCGCTCCAGCGTCTGCGCCGTGTTGGCGAACATCTGGATCGTCTTCGGGTCCGACAGGTCGCGGCTCTGCGCGACGTTCGACATGACGAGATGGTTTTCAATGAGCCACGACACCGTCTCGGTCTCGGCCTCCGACAATCCGAGCCGCGGCCCCAGTGTCCGCGCGACGCGCGCGCCCGCGATGGAATGATCTTCGTCGCGGCCCTTGGCGACATCGTGCAGGAACAGCGCGACATAAAGCGCGGTGCGGTTGCCGATGGACGGCAGGATTTCGACGCAGAGCGGATGATCTTCCGCCAGCCGTCCGTTCTCGATGCCCGACAGGATGCCGACCGAGCGCAGCAGATGCTCGTCCACCGTATAGTGGTGGTACATGTTGAACTGCATCAGCGCGACGATGCGGCCGAAATCCGGGATGAAGCGGCCGAGCACGCCGGCCTCGTTCATCACGCGCAGCACCGGCTCGGGCGCGCGCTTCGACGTCACGATCTCCATGAACAGCCGGTTGGCTTCGGGATCGTTGCGCAGCTTCGCGTCGATGCGTTTCAGCGATTGCGTGACGAGACGCGTCGCATCGGGATGCGGCGCGAGTTCGTATTTGTCGGCGAGATTGTAGTAGCGGATCAGGTTGACCGGGTTGGTCTCGAACACATCGTCATGCGCCACCGTGATGCGGCCATGCTCGGCGGCGAAATCTCCGCCCGGCAGCGCACGGCGCGAATTGCGCAGGCGGCCCATGAAACGGTCCAGCATGGCGCGCGGCTTCGCCTGCTTTTCCTCGAGCGCCGCGCAGACGATGGCGGTGAGATCGCCGACATCCTTGGCGATCAGGAAGTAGTGCTTCATGAACCGCTCGACGCCCGAGAGGCCCGCGTGCGATTTGTAACCGAGCTTGTCGGCGATGGCGCGCTGGACGTCGAAGCTGAGACGGTCTTCGGCGCGACCGGTGTGGTAATGCAGGTGGCAGCGCACGCGCCACAGGAATTCCTCGCAGCGCAGGAACAGACGCCATTCGGCGGCCGTGAACAGCCCGGCCTCGACAAGCTCGGACGCCTCGCGCACGCGGTAGAAATATTTGGCGATCCAGAAGAGCGTGTTGAGGTCGCGCAGACCGCCCTTCCCTTCCTTCACGTTCGGCTCGACGAGATAACGCGACGTGCCGGCCCGCGTGATGCGCTGATCGCGCTCGGCAAGTTTCGCGGCGACAAATTCAGCCGCCGTGTTGCGCACGATTTCGGATTCGAACCGGTTGCGCATGTCGTCGAACAGCTTGCTGTCGCCGAGGATGAACCGCGCTTCGAGCAGCGCGGTGCGGATGGTCATGTCGTCCTTGGCCTGGCGCAGGCACTCATCCACGGAGCGCGTCGAATGCCCGACCTTCTGGCGAAGGTCCCACAGCACGTAGAGGATCGCCTCGACGACGCTCTCGCCCCATGGCGTCTGCTTGTAGGGCAGCAGGAACAGGAGATCGATGTCGGAGCCCGGCGCCAGCGTGTCGCG
>JAQGKM010000128.1 GCA_028290125.1 Hyphomicrobiales bacterium
GTCGAGCGCGTGTCCTGGGCGGTGGTGGGCTATCTCGTCGCCGTCACCATCGCGGCCCCGGTCTACGGCTATCTCGGCGACATGTTCGGGCGCCGTCGCTTCATGTTCGTGGCGCTCGGCCTCTACATGAGCGCGTCCATCCTCAGCGCCTTCGCGCCGTCCGTGCCGGTGCTGGCCTTCACGCGCTTCCTGCAGGGGCTGGGCGGCGGTGGCCTGATGGCGCTGTCGCAGGCCTTGATCGGCGAGGCCGTGCCGCCCCGCCAACGCGGCCAGTTCCAGGGCTATCTCGCGGGCATCGCCGTGTCGGCCAGCGCCTTCGGCCCGGTGGCCGGCGCCTTCATGACCGATCTGTTCGGCTGGCGCGCGGTGTTCCTCATGAACGTGCCGACCGGCATCGTCGCGCTGCTGCTGACGCTGCGCCTGCAGGCGCGGCCCGGCAACCGGCAGGCGGGCTGGCATTTCGATTTCGCCGGCCTCGTCTTCTTCATCGGCGTCGTCGTGCCGCTGCTGCTGGCGCTCGACCAGATCCGCGCCTTCGATGCGTCGCGCACGACGCTGATCGTCGGCATGCTCGGTTTCGCATCGGTCAGCTTCATTCTGCTGATGCGGCAGGAATGGCGTATCGAGACGCCGCTTCTGCCGGTGCGCCTGCTGCGACAGTCTGCGATCTGGCGCGCCGACCTGATGGCGGTTTGCCATGGCGCCACGCTGGTGTCGCTGGTGTCCTTCATGCCGATCTACCTGCGCGCCGTGCGGCAGGCGACGGCAGGCGACATATCCTTCATCCTGCTGTCGGTGACGGCGGGCATCGGCATCGGCTCGGTGATCACCGGGCGCATCGTCACCCGCACCGGCAAGACCATGATCTTCCCGTCGATCGGGCTGATGATCACGACCGTGACGCTCGTGGTCTTCTCGCTCTACGCCAACGATCTCAGCCTTCGACAGCTCGCCCTTCTGCTGGTCGTGAATTCACTGACCATGGGCTCGGTGATGGGCGTCGCGCAGGTGACGGTGCAGACAGCGGCGGGTCCGCGCGCGCTCGGGCAGGCGGCGAGTTCGGTGCAATTGTCGCGCTCGGTCGGCGCCTCGCTCGGCACCGCGACCATCGGCACGGTGCTGTTCGCCACGCTCGCCTGGCGCGATCCGGAGGCCGCCCGGCTGTTCGGTTCGATCTTGCAGAACGGGCATGCGGCGCTCGAAGTGCTGGCGCCCGACCGTCGCGTCATCGCCTCGCAGGAGGTCGCCTTCGCGTTCAGCGCCGCCTTCATGACGCTGGCGCTCTTCACCACCGTCGGATCGCTCCTGGCGTGGAGCAATCCGATGCGGCGGGTGTGAGCCCTAGCTCGTCATGAACACCGGCACGGTGGCGTAGTTCAAGAGGTGGCTGGTCGCGCCGCCGAAGAACATCTGGCGCAGGCGGCTTTGGGTATAGGCGCCCTTGATGATGAGGTCAGCGCCCAGCGCCTCCGCGCCACGCAGGATCGCCTCGCCGCTGTTGCGGTGCTTGGCGTTGCGCAGGATGAATTCCGCCGGCGCGCCGTGGTGGCGCAGCATTTCGGCGAACAATTCGCCAGACGGGCCGTCCGAGCGGAATTCCTCGACCGTCATCACCACGACCTTCTCGGCCTTGCGCAGGATCGGCAACGCCATGGCGCTCGCCCGCGCCGTCTCCATGCTCTGGTTCCAGGCGATCACGACGGTGTCGCCCATCTTGGTCGGCGCGACCGGGGGCGCGAGCAGGATCGGCCGGCCGCTCTCGAACAGCACGGTCTCGGCCGTCGCCATGCGCGGATCGCCGCGCTCGCCACCCGGGCGGCCGAGCACGGTGCAGTCGAAAATGCGGGCGTAGGACCCGATCTGGCTGTCGCCGAACGAGCGCTCGCCCGTCCAGCCGAAGGCGGGCGTGTGCCCGTCGGCGCCGCGCTCCGTGATGTTGGCGGCGCGCATGAAGGCCTCGAAGCGCCGGTGCGCCTCATCCGCCATCTCCTTCCAGGTGTTCTGGTCGGTGACGGTCCAGCTGACCGGCATGTCGAAGGCGACGAGGTCGGGCAGGTCGGGCCCGAGCGGCATGCCCTCGACATAGGAGTCGAAACGCTGCGCCAGCAGCAGCGCCGTCTGCAGAACCGAATCGACCGACGAATGGGTTTCGATCGGAACCAGTATGTTCTTCATGTGAACCGGACCCCGGGGCTCGTTTTCTCCGACGGGAGCATGACAGAAAGCGGAGCTGGCGAACAGGCTTCCGTCGCCCCCCGGGCGTTCGCTTGAATTGGCCGTTAACTGCGGGCGCGGTGAATATGGACCGAACCGGGCGTTCGTGCGTTACAGCCTCGACACCCGAGTCTCTGGACAGGACTGCATGCCAATTTCGCCGCTGCATAACAAGGATGTGGAGGCTTTTGCCGATCATTCGCCCGTGATGATGTGGAGCGCGGACTCCACGGGTTCGCGCGAATGGTTCAACCGCACCTGGCTGACGTTCCGCGGCAGGACGCCCGAGCTGGAGCGTGGCTATGGCTGGACGGAAGGCATCCACGACGATGATCGCGCCCATGCGCTGGACGTGCTGCGCGAGGCCCATCGCCGGCGTGTACCCTACGAGGTCGAGTACCGTTTGCGTCGTCACGACGGCACGTTCCGCTGGGTGCTCTCGCGTGGAAATCCCTATGATCTCGATGGCGATTTCGCCGGCTATTTCGGCTCCTGCTTCGACATCACCGACCATCGCGCCAATGAGGAGAAGCTCGGCGACGCGCTGATCGAGCGCGAAGCGCTCTTGCGGGAAGTGCACCATCGGGTCAAAAATAATCTCCAGACACTGATGGCGCTGATGCGTTTCATGCGCCGTTCGGCATCCGAAGAAGGGCGCGAGGTTCTCGACGTGCTCAACCTGCGGTTGGTCACCATGGCGCTGGTGCAGAAACACCTGCACGCCGCCGACACCATCACGGAAGTCTCGGCGACCGGCATGCTCGGGGCGATCCTGCCGGAGCTGACCGACATGGGGCTCGGTATCCGGCTCGACCTTCAGGACACGGACGACGACCTGATCCTGCCCGGGCAGGCGACCGCCTATCTCGGTCTGGCGATCAGCGAGGCTATCCTCCTCTTCTCGCAGGGCGGCAGCACGGTCTGCCATATCTCGTTCGAGGAGGAGGACGGATCGAAGTCGATCGTGATGGCCGGAGAAGGCGGCGCGCTCGACGATTCGCAGGTGCTGCTCGGGCAACGTCTCGTGCGCCAATATGCACGCGGCGCGGGCGCCATCGTCGACATCGCCCGCAACGAGACAGGCCCACGCCTGCGGCTGACATTCCCGAAGCCATGACGACCGCGCCTGAGCGTTCGGCGATCATGCGCGCCGTGCGCGGCGCCGGCACGAAGCCGGAACTCCTCGTGCGAAAACTCGCGCGCGCGATCCGGCCCGGCTATCGACTCAACCGACGTGACATTCCCGGTTCTCCCGATCTCGCCTACATGGGCGCAAGACTCGCGGTGTTCGTGCACGGCTGCTTCTGGCACGGCCACGACTGCAAGCGCGGCGCGCGCACGCCGAAGGACAATCGAGATTACTGGGTCGCCAAGATCGCGCGCAACAAGGCGCGCGACGAAAAAGCCCTCGCGACACTGAGTGGCGAGGGCTGGAAGACGATCGTGCTCTGGGAATGCGAGCTGAAGGACGAAGCCGCTGTGCGGCAGCGACTTTCGGCCTTCCTCAATTGTCCATCTTGAGAGCGGCGATGAAGGCTTCCTGCGGAATTTCGACCTTGCCGAACTGCCGCATCTTCTTCTTGCCCTCTTTCTGCTTCTCGAGCAGCTTGCGCTTTCGGCTGACGTCGCCGCCGTAGCACTTCGCCGTCACGTCCTTGCGCAAGGCGCGCACGGTTTCGCGCGCGATGATCTTGCCGCCGATCGCCGCCTGGATCGGGATCTGGAACATGTGCGGCGGGATAAGGTCCTTCAGCTTCTCCACCATGGCGCGGCCACGATGGTCGGCGCGCGAGCGATGCACCAGCATCGACAAGGCATCGACCGGCTCGGCGTTGACGAGGATCGACATCTTCACGAGGTCACCCTCGCGATAGTCGGTGATCGCGTAATCGAAGCTGGCGTAACCCTTCGAGATCGACTTCAGACGGTCGTAGAAATCGAACACGACCTCGTTGAGCGGCAGGTCGTAGGTCACCATGGCGCGCTTGCCGACATAGTTCAGGTCGATCTGCGCGCCGCGCCGGTCCTGGCAGAGTTTCAAAACCGAGCCGAGATATTCGTCGGGCGTCAGGATGGTCGCGCGAATCCAGGGTTCGTTGATCGCCGTGATCTTCATCACGTCGGGCATGTCGGCCGGATTATGCAACTCGATGTCGGTGCCGTCCGAGAGTGCGATCTTGTAGATGACCGAGGGCGCCGTC
The DNA here is from genome assembly GCA_028290125.1 of Hyphomicrobiales bacterium. Lineage (GTDB taxonomy): Bacteria > Pseudomonadota > Alphaproteobacteria > Rhizobiales > Beijerinckiaceae > Terripilifer. The sequence continues at coordinate 4,416 of JAQGKM010000128.1, forward strand.
GCGATGAGGTCGAGGTTGAACTCGCGCTGCAGGCGCTCCTGGATGATTTCGAGATGCAGGAGGCCGAGGAAGCCGCAGCGGAAACCGAAGCCGAGCGCCGCGGAGCTTTCCATTTCGTACGAGAAGCTGGCGTCGTTCAGGCGCAACTTGCCCATCGCCGCGCGCAGGTCGTCGAATTCGGCGGCGTCGACCGGGAACAGGCCGCAGAACACCACCGGCTGCGCCGGCTTGAAGCCCGGCAGCGCCGTCGCGCAGCCATTGCGCTCGTCCGTGATGGTGTCGCCGACGCGCGTATCGGCGACCTGCTTGATCTGCGCGGTGATGAAGCCGATCTCGCCGGGGCCGAGCGTCGTGACGTCCTGCATCTTGGGGCGGAAGACGCCGATCTTGTCGACCGAGTAATGCGCGTCCGCGGCCATCATGCGGAATTTCTGGCCCTTCTTCAGCGTGCCGTCGATGATGCGCACGATGACGACGACGCCCAGATAGGCGTCGTAATAGGAATCGACCAGCAGGGCCTTCAGCGGCGCGGTCTCGTCGCCCTTGGGCGGCGGCAGACGCTTGACGATGGCTTCCAGCACCAAGTCGATGCCGATGCCGGTCTTGGCGGAGATCGGCACGGCCTCGGAAGCGTCGATGCCGATCACTTCTTCGATCTGCTCCTTGATGCGCTCGGGCTCGGCGGCCGGCAGGTCGATCTTGTTCAGGACGGGCACGATCTCGTGGCCGGCGTCGAGCGCGTGATAGACGTTGGCGAGCGTCTGCGCCTCGACGCCCTGCGAGGCGTCGACGACCAGCAGCGAACCCTCGCAGGCGGCCAGCGACCGCGAGACCTCGTAGGCGAAGTCGACGTGGCCGGGCGTATCCATGAGGTTGAGAATGTAGGTCTTGCCGTCCAGCGCCTTGTATTCGAGGCGCACGGTCTGGGCCTTGATCGTGATCCCGCGCTCGCGCTCGATGTCCATGGAATCGAGCACCTGCTCGACCATGTCGCGGGCGGCCAGCGCGCCAGTCGTCTGGATCAGCCGGTCGGCGAGCGTGGATTTGCCATGGTCGATGTGCGCGACGATGGAGAAATTGCGGATGTTTTCGATCGGATGGGTGGTCATGATCCGGAGATAGCAGGGGCGGGCCGGAAAACCAAGGCGCGGACTTCAGCTTTGTCGGGCGATGGTCAGGCCTGTGCGCCTATGCCGCCTCGGGGCCCGTGCGGCTTTCGTGCTTCGCCTCGTCCCGGGCCTTCGCGTGCAACTCGATGGACAGCGCCTGCAGCACCTTCATCACCGTGGCGAAGCTCGGATTGCCGTCTTCCGACAGGGCCTTGTAGAGGCTCTCGCGCGACAGCCCGGTCTCGCGCGCAATCTCGGTCATGCCGCGCGCGCGGGCGAGCGCCCCGACAGTTTCGGGAAGCAGACTGTAATCGCCCGATGCGGCCGCCTCTTCAAGCACCGTGTCGAGAAAATGAGCCATGTCGGCGCTGCCGCGGAAGGTGGCTGCCAAATCCCACTTGGAAAGCTCGACGCTCATTCCTACCGTCCTTCGATCTCACGCTTCAGGGTGATCGCCTGCCGGATATCGGCCGTCTGAGAACTCTTGTCGCCGCCGGCCAGCAGCAAGATAACTTCGTCGCCGCGTCTGCAGAAATATAGGCGGTAGCCCCGTCCGAAATGTAGCCGCGTTTCGGAAACGCCTTCGCCGACCGGCTTCACGTCGCCAAAATTGCCGTGCCCAAACCGAAGCAGTTGCATTCGGACCCGGGTATAGGCGCTCTGGTCACGCAAGCCTTCCAGCCAACGCTTGAAGACGGATGTCTGCTCGACTGAAAACAAATCGTATCCTATAAACTACAAAAATCAATCTCTGAAAATCAACGCCCCTGCACGACCCGCCCAACAACCTTCGCCGTGTAATCCACCATCGGGACGATCCGCGCATAGTTCAGTCGCGTCGGGCCGATCACGCCGAGCACGCCGACGATGCGCTGGGCGCTGTCGCGGAAGGGGGCGGCGATCATCGAGGAGCCCGACAGCGAGAACAGCTTGTTCTCTGAGCCGATGAAGATCCGCACGCCCTCGCCGGTCTCGGCGCGCGACAGCAGGTCGATCACATCCTTCTTGGTTTCGAGATCGGCGAACAGCAGGCGGATGCGCTCCAGATCCTCGACCGCCCGCAGGTCGTCGAGCAGGTTCGCCTGGCCACGCACGATCAATTGCTGGCTGTCGCCCTTGAGGCCCGCCCAGCTCGCCAGCCCGGCGTCGACCAGCCGGGCCGTAAGTTCGCCGAGTTCGGCTTCCGCCGCGCTGCGCGCGCCCTCGATCTCGTCGCGGACTTCGGTCA
>JAQGKM010000317.1 GCA_028290125.1 Hyphomicrobiales bacterium
TAATAGCGAGCGGAGCGAAGCAATCCAGGCCCGAATGGCAGGTGTTTCGCGAGATGGCGACGACAGGCGCAGGGCTCACGCGCGGCCTCTGGATTGCTTCGCTGCGCTCGCAATGACGAGGCTGGGATGGCGGGTCATGACCAAACACCGTCATTGCGAGCGGAGCGAAGCAATCCAGGCCTGAATGGCAGGTGTTTCGCGAAGTGACGGCGACAGGCGCAGGGCTCACGCGCGGCTTCTGGATTGCTTCGCTGCGCTCGCAATGACGGCGTCGGAGCTGACTAAGGAGAGGGTTGCCGCGCCCTCTCTACTCCGCTTCGCTGCCAGCCTTCCAGATCACGCCGACCAGCGCTTCCACGGGCTGCGCGCCTGACACGGCATACTTCCCGTTGAAGATGAAAAAGGGCACGCCGGACACGCCCATGCGGGCGGCGGTCGAGATTTCCTCGCGCACCGGGCCGATGTCCACGCCTTCCGCGTAGAGGCGCGCGAACAGCTCCGCGTCGAGCCCCGCGTCTTCAGCGACCTTCAGCAGCACGGCGCGGTCGCCGATGTCGGCGCCTTCGCAGAAGTACAGGCTGAACAGGCGATCGACGATCCAGCTCTGCTTGCCGCTGCCCTGCGCCCAGCGGATCAGGCGATGCGCGTCGAGCGTGTTGGGTGAAATCGTGATCTTGTCGAAGGCGAAGGGGACGCCGTCCTCGCGGCCCGCTTCCTCCAGACGCGCGTGGATGGCGGCGATCTTCTCCGGGCCGAATTTCGCGCTCATGTATTCGTGCCGCGACTTGCCCTCCGGCGGGATCGTCGGGTCGAGCTGGAACGGGCGCCAGCGGACCTCGTAGTCGAAATTGGGCACTTGCTTCATCGCGGCGTCGAGCTTGCGCTTCCCAAGAAAACACCACGGGCAGACGACGTCGGACACGACGTCGATTTCAAGCTTGGTCATCATTCATCTTTCTTCAGGGCGCCTTGCGCCACCAGCTATCCAGCGTCGCGCCAAACAAGGGCGCAGCGAATTGCGCGGTCCTTTCAGGCCGCGCGAGCGCCGTCGAATACGCGAACCATTGCTCCGGCGCGTGGAACAGCGGCACGATATAAAATCCTGATAGCAGAACGCGGTCGAGCGCGCGCACGGCGGATACGAAATCTTCGTGCGAATGCGCAGCCAGCAGGGCGGCGATCATCGCGTCCACCGCGGGCGAGGCGACGCCCGCAAGATTGAACGTGGCTTCCTGATTGGCCGACGACGAGCCCCAGCGTCCGCGTTGCTCGGCGCCCGGCGAAGCGGAAGCGAGCCACGTGCCGAGCATCATGTCGAAGTCGAATTTCTGCCGGCGGCGCTGGTACTGCACCTCATCGACGAGCCGCACCCGCACGGCGGCGCCGATGCGGCGCAGCGAGTCGGCGTAGTTCAGCGCCAGCCGCTCCTGGTTGCGGTCCACCACCATGATCTCGAAATCGACCGGGCGTCCGCTCGCACGCTCCACCAACGCGCCGTCGCTCAGCACGTAGCCGGCATCCTTCAACAGCGCGAGCGCGCGGCGCGCCGTGGCGCGGTCGCGGCCCGAGCCGTCGGTCTGCGGCGGGCGCCATCTGCCGTCCATGATGTCGGCCCGCACGACGCCCGGAAACGGCGCCAGCAGCGCGCGCTCGGCCTCGCTCGCCGGGCGACCGCTCGCCGACAATTCGCTCTCGTCGAAGAAGCTCGCGGTGCGGCGATAGAGCCCGCCATAGAGCTTGGCGTTGATCCATTCGAAATCGAACATCAGCCCGAACGCCTCGCGCAGGCGCGCGTCCTTGAACAGGGCGTTGCGCGTGTTGAAGGCGAAGCCGGTCATGCCCTTGGGCACGCCAAGCGGCAGACTCGCTTTCGCCAGCTTGCCTGACTGCATGGCCGGGAAATCATAGCCGGTGAGCCAGCGCGTCGGATTGGTCTCTTCGCGATAGTCGATCAACCCGCCCTTGAACGCCTCATAGAGCGATGCGGCGTCGCGGAAATATTCGATGCGGATTTCGTCGAAGTTGAAAAGCCCGCGATGGATCGGCAGATCCTTCGCCCAGTAGTCGGGATTGCGTTTGAGGATCAGGCTTTCACCGGGGCGCACATTCTCGATGCGGTAAGGGCCGGAGCCGACCGGAATGTCGAGACTGGTCTCGACGAAACGCTCGGGATCGGTGCGCGCCTTCGACAGCGCCGGCATCAACGCGATGGTGAGCGGGAGTTCACGGTCCTGGCTGCCGGTGAGGTCGAACGAAATGGTCGCGGCGTCGGGCGTCTCGACCTTTTTCACCTGCCCGTAGGCGGCGCGCTGTTGTGGACGCCCCTTGGTCTTCAAAAGCTCGAAGGTGAACAGGATGTCGGCGCTGGTGATGGCGGAGCCGTCCGAAAACCGCGCGCGCGGATCGAGGCGAAACGTCACGTGCTCGCGGGCTTCATCGGTCTCGATGGTCCGGGCGATGAGGCCGTAAAGCGTGAAAGGCTCGTCGAGCGAGCGCGTCATGAGGGTCTGGAAGACATTGCCGCTCAGGCCCTGCGCCGCCGAGCCAGCCTTCAGGTTGAACGGGTTCAGGCTGTCGAACGTCCCCTGGAAGCCGACCGACAGGCGTCCGCCCTTGGGGGCTTCGGGATTGGCGTAGGGCAGGTGGGCGAAATCGGGCGGCAGCGCCGGCTCGCCGTGCATGGCGATGCCGTGCTGCGGGCCGGCGTCGGCGCGAGCGGCGCCTGCGACAGCCGAGGCCGTCAGCAGGCAGACAAAAAGGAGACGAATCACTCGCGACATCATGGGCGCCAGACTAGGGGGGGCGGGCAGGTTCGAGAAGCGTGCAGCCATCCATTTGAGATCGAACGAGATGCCGGCTTTTTGAGGATAGTGGCGCGCCTGCTCTTTAAAGCGGGACGGGAAGGGGCTAAAGAGGCGGCGGTCAATCTCTCGCCGCAATCAAACGCGATGAGCGGCGCCTCTCCGGAATTTTCCGATGCGGCAGGCATGAAAGGATCATTGATGCCCATTTCCATTACACGCCTCGGCGCCGCCGCGCTCGCAGCCGGCCTGATGCTGACGGGCGTCAATGCCTTCGCGCAGTCGCAGCGTCCGACCCCGCCCGCGCAGGCTCCGGCCCAGCAGGCACCTGCCCAACAGCAGCAGCCGAGCGGCCCGCTCCGCGTCGAACTTCTGCCGACGCAGGGCGAGTGGACGAAGATTTGCGGCAAGGACCAGGCCGCCAACAAGGAAATCTGCTACACGACGCGCGACTTCGGCACCGCCGCCGACCAGCCGCCGGTGCTCGCGCTCGCCGTCTACGACGTGAAGGGCGACGATCAGCGCATCGTGCGCCTTCTGCTGCCGGTTGCGCTCATGCTGCGCCCGGGCTTCCGCTTCTCGGTCGACAAGGGCGCGACGCAGGAAGGCGGCTTCGAGATCTGCTTCCCGAACGGCTGCTTCGCCGAATCCAAGGTCAAGGGCCCGACCATCGACCAGATGAAGAAGGGCACGACCCTGAACATCTCGGTAAAGAACCAGGCCAACAATGAAGTGACCTTCGCGATCCCGATGGCCGGCTTCGGCAAGGCGTTCGATGGCGCGGCGATCGACCCGAAGGTGCTCGAAGAGCAGCAGAAGCGTCTCGAGGCGGAGCTTCAGAAGCGCGCCGAAGAGCAGCGCAAGGCTCTCGAAAGCCAGCAGGGCGCCGCCGCTCCGAAGTGAGCTACGGCCCGCATCCCGAATGAAAAGACGGCGGCCTCAGGGCCGCCGTTTTTCGTCAGTGGGCGCCGCTGACGCGAAGCCGGAAGCCGCCATCGGCCTGGCGCTCGAACATGTCGCGCAATTGCGGGTGGCGCAGCGGCGCGCCGCTCTCGTCGGGCACGAGGTTTTGCTCCGACACATAGGCGACGTATTCCGTCTCGGCGTTCTCGGCGAGCAGGTGATAAAACGGCTGGTCCTTGGTGGGCCGCGTGTCGGCGGGAATCGCCTCCCACCATTCCTCGCTGTTGGCGAAAACCGGGTCGACGTCGAAGATCACGCCCCGGAACGGAAACTTCCGGTGCTTGACGACCTGACCGATGCGAAACTTGGCGACCCGGGGTTCCATGGCGTCCTCTTGGCGGGGCGCTTGCGTAGACGGGTCGGGGTGGGCTGTCAAATGACGCGCTCTTGACCGGGACGCTGAGCGCGGCCACTCTTCCGCATCCTCGTCGCGAAGGAACGCAGATGGTCGCGCTCAAAGTCCAGATCTCCGATCAGCAGGCCGAACGTCTGGACGACCTTGCCCGCAAGCTGGACGTGCCCAGCGATACGCTGGCCGCATCAGCGATCGAAGCTTTTCTGGACCGCGAGACTTGGCAGATGGCGGAGATCGAAGCTGGGCTCAGGGACGCTGACGCCGGGGACTTTGCTTCGGAGGCGGAAGTGGCGGCCTACTTCGCGGCCTACGCACGGCCCTGAAGCGTGCGGATCCGTTGGACACGGCGTGCGCTCGCGCGGCTGAGAGAGATTGATCGATACGTCTCCGTCCACAATCCGGATGCCGCCAGACGGCTTGCAGGCCGGATCGAATTGCTCGTTCGTCATTTAGAGGACCATCCGCTGGCCGGACGCATCGGCAGGGTGGCAGGAACGCGTGAGCTGATCTTGCCGGAGTACCCCTATATCATCGCCTATCGCGTCACGCTCGAAACTGTCGAGATCTTGACGGTGATGCATGCCGCCCGTCGCTGGCCCGAGACGTTTTGAAAGGGAATACAGTCGATGGTTTCCCGCTTCTCGCAATGAATTACAGCCCCGCCTTGGCGGCAAACTCCGGATCCTGCGCCGCCACCTGCCGCGCCAGGTCGACCATCACCTTCGCCTGTTTCCACGTGGCGTCGTCCTGCATCTTGCCATCGATCATCACC